>JADFYW010000129.1 GCA_015232855.1 Fibrobacteria bacterium | reverse complement strand
ATTAGGATTTAGGATTTAGAATATATTTGGTGCAAGAGTGAACTAATGAAACTGCTTATCATTTCCCATACTAACCATTATCGCTCCACAGATGGGGACATTGTTGGATGGGGGCCCACCGTAAGAGAAAACGACTATATTGCCAGTCTGTTCAATGAAGTCAAAGTTATCGGATACCTTTTTAAGGAAGAAGCCCCGGCAAGTACCCTTCCCTATACATCAAAAAACATTAAACTTATCCCTGTTCCCCCTGTTGGTGGTTCTGGTGTTATCAATAAACTAAAGGTCGCCCTTCAGTCCTTGTATTATTTGTATGTAATCCATAAAGCAGTATCACAACTGAATAGAGACGATTGGATATATGTTCGTTGTCCCTGTAATATCGGCCTCTTAGCCTGTCTGTATCTTTCCTTACGAAAACGCCCCAGGCGCTGGTTCAAGTTTGCCGGCAACTGGATGCCAACAGGAGAAAGCCCCCTCTCCTATCGTATTCAGCGGGACCTGCTTAAAAACAATCACTGCGGTGGCAGTGTAACCATAAATGGTATCTGGCCCAGGCAACCTTCCCATGTATTCAGTTTTTTGAACCCATGTATTTCTGACGAGGAATACCAGGCTGCAATGAACCAAATTCAAGAAAAACCCATGGGACCACCATACACACTTCTATTTGTAGGCCGAATAGAAAAAGAAAAGGGTGTAGATATAATCTTCCATATCGCAAAACAGCTAAAACAGCAACTCATACCTTTTGAATTAATCCTTATAGGTGATAATCCAGAAGCAAGCCACTATAACATAACCAGGCAGGAAATGGGGCTTGAAGAACATGTAACCTTTCTTGACCCCATGACCCAGTCAGACTTACATGCGTATTATCAGCGGGCCCATATTTTTCTGCTTCCATCATTTTCCGAAGGCTGGCCAAAGGTACTGAGCGAAGCTATGAATTATGGCTGTGTACCTGTGGCCAGCAGGGTATCTTCTATTCCTCAAATTATTGAAAAACATCACTGCGGAGCAACGCTTCCCATAGACAACATTGATGAATGGGTAAAAGAAGTCAGGAAACTGATAGATGATCAGGAATACTGGAAAGAGCTCTCTTCTGCGGCCAGAAACGCTGCGCGCTTTTTTACTTACGAAGCAATGGTGAAAGAGCTGCAAGAGAAGATACTGGTGTAAGCTATCAGTTGTCAGTAATCAGTTTCGAGTTATCAGTTTTTGTCAATACGTTAAGAAATGAAAAACACCACACTTAATCTATACCGGCTTGGGTACTCAAAGTGACGAGATGTAAAGTATCATTTTTTTAAAAATGCGAAGCACTTTATTAAACTGAATACTGATTACTGATTACCATTCGCCTGATAGGCTTCCCAGGTACTCTTTACCAGCGTTTCTAAGTCGCTATGCATTGCCTTCCAACCTAACATTTCCATAGCAGTCTTAGACGTGGCAGACATCTTTACCGGATCACCGGCTCTGCGCCCGACTATTTCGTAAGGAATGTCTTTACCGGTAATTTTCTTAGCCATGTTTATTACTTCCAACACGCTGACGCCATCTTCAGACCCCAAATTTACCGTAAAACTGGTATTTGTTTTTGCCAAACGCTTAAGGGCCAGTACATGGGCGCTGGCCAGGTCTGATACATGAATATAGTCTCGCAAACAGGTTCCATCGGGAGTATCGTAGTCACCTCCAAATACTTTCATGTTATCTCTCATGCCACATGCGGTTTCTAAAACAACGGGAAGGAGATTTTGTGGATTCCTTTCCAGGCCGGTGAGGGAACCGTCCGGAGCGTATCCGGCAGCATTAAAGTAACGCAGAGCTGCGAATTTAAGGCCTTTGAGCTGATCATACCAGCCTAAAAACCGCTCTATTTCGAGTTTGGTAAAACCGTAATAATTTTCTGGATTTGTGGGATGTTTTTCGTCTAATGGCAGGTACTCTGGTTCTCCATAAACCGCAGCAGAAGAAGAAAAAACAAAATAGGGAATCTTAGCCCATATTGCTGTGTGAATCATATTTAATGTGCCGGTAATATTGTTGATAGTGTATTTTTCCGGAACTTCCATAGACTCACCGGCAGCCTTAAACGCGGCCAAATACACCAATCCCTCAAACCGGTGATCCGAACAGACCTTTTCCAGTTTATCACGGTTTAAAACATCTCCCTCAACAAATTCTGACCCCTTCTGGATATTCTCCCGCAAACCAGTGGACAGGTTATCATATACAACCACTTCATCCCCGTTTTCGAGAAGCGCCTTACACACATGAGAGCCGATATACCCTGCCCCACCCACAACCAGTATCTTCATTTTATAGTCCTTTCAAAAAACTTTTTTTACACAGAGAGCACCTAGAGTAAATTTAATAAAAAAAATAGCCATTTCTTATCGTTAAGTCATTCCTGTACTTCATTATCAATAAACTAACATTTTTTTACTTTCCATATACACTTTAGCCCATTTTCCCGTTCAATACTGGCAAGCCCTTTTTATTTTATCAATTCGCTCTTCAGAAAACTCAGGATTCCACAAAGGGACCGTACTGTTATTACCCAGGGCGGGCTCCCTGTCAAAAATTCCGTTTAACCCCTTGTTCACCCTATCATACATTGGGGTACCAGGAACCGGTGCATAACCTGAGATATTAAACCCGCAGCCAAGAGGCTTGAGCGCAGTAATGGTTTCCAGCACATCTTCAAAACGCTGCCCCTCCAATCCATAAATAATGTAAAAACGGATTTGCGACCGATTGAATCCCGCCTCAAGCAACATGTTCAGTTTATCCTTGATGGAAATATTTCTTATTTTGTCTGATGAGTCTTCCTGGTGCTTTTGTGATAGTGTTTCTATACCAAAGCGAAGTTGTTCAAAACCAAGCTGAAATAACAGTCTGGCAGATTCAGGAGTAACCATTTTCAGATGCAGACCATTTGGAGTATATATTTTGTAGCGCTTCCTGCCAAATATTGCGGGTAGATATTTCAGGCTATACATAAGAGCATCATCAAAAGGAATCAGTAAGTCTGTTTTAAATTGTTTGGTATACTGTTCGAGATGCATACCAAGAGACTCTACCCATGAGGCTGTTTTATTGAAAACGGGCCGTGTATACCCCAGAGAAGCACTGATGCGGCGGGAAGCGCAATAAGCACATTTATCAGGGCAGAAACGATTCAGGCGAAAGGGAATAAACCGCAGGTTTTTATACACATCATAAAAAGCGGGGCTATTGTCCATAGTTTCTAAAACCCTATCGGTATACGCCATGAGCATATCCGGATTAAAGAAACCTATGCCCGGCAGGTGAGTTTTAAAATATTCTGGAATAAGAGTGGCTGCCGTACCGCCTAACACAATATTTGAAAACGAAATTCCATACTGGTTTTGTAATTCCCATAAGAAACGAACAATACCCGGGCCACGGTAGGTAAAATCCGTGTTTACATACAAGATGCAGGTATCAAGATTAATATGGTTTTTGGTAAGGTAGGCATCAAAAGAGTCAGAGCTATTTCCAAAACGGCGATAATACCGGTTTAGTTTTTCCAGTGCTTTCGGCTTTTGAATTTGAGTACGGGGATATTCATAAAGATTGTTTTTTTTATAGGTATATTTTTCGCCCTGGTTTGCAAAATCCTCGTGCAAAAAGTCAAAGTAAAAGAATTCGGGTATATGAAGCCGGATAATATGTATAAACGATAACATACCAAAAGGCAATGAGTAATAATTGGTACAGGCAAAATCTTCAACAGGAGGATTTATGAAGAAGGGAATTAAATTTTTCACAGGTGAGACAAACTATCAGGTTTCATGTTTAAAGAATTGTTATCCATGCCACTCTAAAAAAAGTCATAATTGAACAGAAGTATGGATATGGAATTTAAAAAATTTTCCAAATAATAACTTTAATCTAAAACAGAGTAATAAATACACCTGACTTTGGACTTTTCAACCTCAACTATGCCATAAATATTCCATTTTTTCAATTTCCAGGTATTATAGTGACATTTTTTTAATAAAATCATTAATTTATAGATATGAACACTACTAAACAGGGTCCTCAATCAGCAGAGCCAAAATCCATGCTTAAAGGCAACTTCCTTATTGTAGACGATGAGGAACACATTCGTGAAATTTTAAAAGCGACTCTTGAGTCAGTAGCTCAAAAAGTCTACACTGCCGCTTCCGCCGAAGAGGCCCTTAACTACACTTCAGAAGAGAATCTGGATGTAGTAATATGCGATATTCAAATGCCCGGTATCAATGGCCTTGAATTCTTGCAACAGGTAAAAAATGAGCAACCCGATATCCAGTTTTTAATGATTACTGCTTTTGGTTCAATGGATACCGTTATCAAAGCAATGCGCTCTGGCGCTTCCGACTTTCTGACCAAGCCTTTTGATAACGCCCGTGTCCGTGAAATAGCCCTTCGACTTTTAAGCGAAAAAAGAGAGAGAACCGAACCGGTATTTGAGCCTGTTAATTCACCGGCACTGGAAGGCATCATCGGAGAGTCAGATGTATTCAAAAAGTGTATCAATATAGCCATGAAAGCAGCCTCCAGTGATTCCAGTGTCCTTATACTGGGAGAAAGCGGTACCGGTAAAGAAATTTTCGCCCGGGCCATCCATGATAATTCTTCCCGAAAAGAAATGCCTTTTATCCCTATAAACTGTGGAGCTATTCCTGAAAACCTCATTGAAAGTGAACTTTTTGGCTACCAGAAAGGAGCCTTCACCGGTGCCCTTGAGAGTAAACCGGGTAAATTTGTACTTGCCAACAATGGAACGGTATTTCTGGATGAAATTGGAGAAATGCCTCTCAATATGCAGGTGAAACTGCTACGGGTTCTCCAGGAAAAAAAGGTGGACCCGGTGGGCGGCGCTCAACCTGAGTCTGTTGATTTTAGATTGCTTGCCGCCACAAACCTCAATCTGGATGAAGAAGTCCGAAATGGTAATTTTAGAGAAGATCTCTTTTATCGACTTAATATCATTCCTATCCAACTCCCCACTCTGGCAAGCAGAATGAATGATATCCTGCTTTTGGCAATCCATTTTCTGGATCGGTTTAATAACCGGTATAATGCCAGCTATAAACTAACAGATGAAGATAATTCTCGTTTACTTCATTATACCTGGCCAGGTAATATACGAGAGCTCGAAAATGTAATTGAGCGGGCTGTTGTGCTGGGAGAATCAGGGCAATTACAGATTATTTTGCCTGAGCACAACAAACAACAAGAAAACTCAACCAGCTCAAATTTGCGTGCACAGAAAAAAGAGAGTGAAAAGACCGAAATTATGAAAGCACTTGAGCGTAACCGGTGGAACAAAACCAGAACCGCAGAAGAACTTGGTATATGCCGTCGCTCGCTCCTTTATAAAGTAAAAGAATACGGAATTCAGTGAAACTATTGGAAGCCCTTTTAAATAACAGTTCTTTCTTTTTTCTTAGAATTTATGTACACTTAAACTAACAAACCAGTCTTGAGAGGTTTCTGATATGTCTGTATCCATACTCGTTGTAGATGATGAAGAAAATGTACTTAAATCTGTGAACAAGCTGATAAAATCAAAGCATCCTGACTATGAGCTCACTCTTACCAATTCACCGTCCAAGGCGTTAAACAAGATAAAAACAGGGAAATTCGACCTTATAATCACAGATTTGATGATGCCCGGAATAGATGGGCTTGAACTTATTAAAAAGATCCGTTCTGAAGTTCCTGATCTCAAAATTATGATGATGACTGGTTTTGCCACGATGAAAACAGCACTTCTTGCTATGCGGGAAGGAGCGGGAAAATATATTTCAAAGCCCTTTACCCGGGATGAATTGCTAAGTGCTGTACATGAGATTTTAGCCGATAATCAGTTGGAAAACTGATTTATTGCCAATGACCGTCAATACCATCTCTTTCTCACCAGAGGAACAAGAAAAGCTTCAGTCACTCACCCGCGTGGTTTTACCTTTAGAGGTACCTATTACCCGTGATCTTTCCGACTATACCGATATTCGCAGAGGCATGGTTGTAGAACTGGATGATGAGCACTATCTCATCGTAGGTAATATGTATGAATCACGGTTTACGCTGGAAGAATACCCAAAGTACTGGGTAAAAAGCGCCATTGAACTTAAAACCGGAATGAAAAAAATTCTGAAGTGGGAATTTAATGAAAATTTTGTTTTCCCTCTTGGCTTGCTCAAAATAAAGTGCTACCGAAGCGCGCAAAAAGAAGCTGACATTTTAGACCTGGTCCAGGGCAATTCATATTTTATGCAGGGTAAAACTGTAAAAGATAGTTTGGGTACTGAAGTCAAAATTATTGATTTTATTTACGGCAACAGCTTCTACAATTACATACATAACCTTAAACTCGATCATCACAACTATTTTCAACAGCTCTTCCCTGATATTCTCAAACACCTGGTCCACTTATTAACAGCCATTGCTTATATACACAATAATGATTATGTACATGGCGATATTCGAAATGATCATATTTTTATCGACGATAAAAACGGAAATTTTAAGTGGATTGATTTTGACACCAAACAGGATTTTGACGATTTTGACATATGGAGTCTGGGCAATATTCTTTTGTTTGCTGCAGGAAAGGGTGTACACACCTTTAAAAGCGTCAAAACAAATCCTGATGTTTCAGCTAAGGGTGCAGCTTCAATCTGCAAAGATGATAGTTCGGCGTTTTTTAAACACCGCATTATGAATCTGCAAAAATTATTTCCATACATTCCTGATAAATTGAATAGAATACTCATGCACTTTTCGATTAATACCACCGAATTTTATGAATGCGTCATGGATATTATCCTGGATGTAGAAGAACTGCTGGAAGAAATGGGAAAATAAGTTAGCAAAAAGGGTTCTATGGATAGTGTTACATCAGAAATATTTAACCGACTCCAATGGTTTATCAAACTGAGATGGGGTGCCATCATTGGCACCTTTTTAACAGCCCTTATTATTCAGCCTATTTTCTCCCTCTATCTCTTTTCCTTTTCCCTCATTGGCCTTTTACTTGGAATGATTGTCTGCAACCTGTTTTTTGTTTGGCTGGTAAACACCATGTATTCCTCCCATTACGAAGAAAAAAAGGCATGGCTCTCTCCTTCCGGATTCGCAAATTTACAAATCGGTGTGGATCTCTTATTCCTGAGTTTTCTCTGGCACAACTATGGTGGAATTGAGAACCCCATTATTTTCTTTTTTGTCTTTCACATGATAATCGCAGGCATCTTACTCCCTAAGCTCAACAGCTTTTTCTGGGCTTTTTTTTCTTCTATCCTACTCATCTCAATTGCCTATGCAGAATACTCGGGCTTATTCCGTCACCATCCAATACTCTTTCAAATTACCGGTATAGAACTCTGGAATAACAGCTATTGGAACGTATTTCTACTGTCAGCATTTTGTTTTACCCTTGTTTGTGTTGTGTATATGACTACATCCATTTCTTCCAGGTTAAAAGCACGAAATGAAGCTATCATAGCCCTCGAAAAACAAATTGCCGAACGCAAACTGCAAGAATCGGAAAAAAAGCTTTTCTTCTCGGAAAAAATGGCCGCTCTGGGTAAGCTATCAGCCGGTATGGCACATGAAATAAACAATCCTCTCACTACCATATTATCTTACAGTGAATGTCTTGCCGACGATCTTAAAGATAATGAGCAACAAGAAGACCTGCAAACCATCATAAGTGAAACCATCCGCATCAGGAAAATTGTTAAACAGATCCTTAATTTTGGACGAGCCAGCGAACATACTGATATTGAGTGTGTCGACATAAACAAAGAAATTGAAGAGACCCTTGATATGCTAAGAATTCAAATGGACTTCATAAATATCACCTTTAACCGCGATCTTGACAAAACCATTCCCAACGTATATATCGCCAGGGAGCATCTCAAGCAGGTTATAATCAATATTCTGGTGAATGCTTCCCAGGCCATGGAAGGAAAGGGTAGCATTAATATTGAAACCTTCTTTAACAAAGCAGAAGGTTTAGTCTTTCAAAAGTTTACGGATACCGGGCATGGTATTCCTCCAGATAATCTCAGTTGTGTCTTTGATCCATTTTTTACCACCAAAAAACAAGGAGAAGGTACTGGCCTTGGCCTTTCGGTAAGCTACGGTCTCATCAAAATGTATGAAGGGAACATAACCGTACAAAGCGAAGAAGGAAAGGGTACCACCTTTATTATATCCCTCCCGCTCTGCACTTAAAGTGCAGAGTTTAGCTAGATTTTGTTCAGGATTGACCGTTTTAACAAACAAGTCATTCCAGCTTGACTCGGAATCGAACATCAGTGCTTGTTAAAATGTTCCAAAACAACCAATTTAAAGTAGCATATACATTTCGATTCCGGTCAAGCCGGAATGACTGTAAAATTTAAATAGGTTGTTTTGAACAGTAACTAGTTCTTGTTCAGAATAGGTGTCATTAGCAACAGAGGTCACAGAGGACACAGAGAAAAGTTTTAAAATTTTAAAAATATAACCCCTCTGTGTTCTCTGTGTACTCTGTGGCTAATATTAATCAGCTATTTTGAACAGATACTAACTAGCTAGCGAATAAGGCCAATAAACCTCATGCCGAGATTCACGATTGTTCTTCACTTTTTTTTCTCCAACATACTGAAGCTATTCCAGCGATCTTCAGCCCGCATTTTGTAACGGAGTTTTACCTGATCACCCTCCCGCAGTTTCAGTAAATATTTTTCAGGTTGCGATTCAAGATTTTCCCTCCAACTTCCATCCCGGTTTACCACTCCATGTACCAGGGTGATTTCATACAAACCAGGATCAAGTGGTTCATTAAAGAGAGTAAAATATCGATTTAACTGGTTAATAACAGGACTCACCCCCACCAGTTCGCCATCCAGATACACCTTTACCTTTTGGAAGGGTACAGAAACTTCAGCAAATAAGCCAAGTATCATTTTATATTCAATACGCATTCTGCAATTCCGTTTCTTTCGATTTTTAATTTTTTTAACGATCTCCACTTTGGTCGGAACAGCTTTCGGTTCAAATTTAGCATCCAGTTTTATTCGTAACTGTTTGCCCACACTGGGAATTATTTCCAGGAGTTGTTCAAAGCCCCGGGTAGCAGAAGATGCAAATACAATAGTACCCGTCTTTACATCAATCACCCGTATATCCAGGCGAAATTTGCGATCCAGCTTATTGAAGGCGCCAACCACAATTTGGTCAGCCCCCAGCCATTTACCCAACTGCAAATTATTTTCTTCAGTAAGGCCGGAGGCTTCCAGTTGTAACGCAGTCATGGCAGTATGAATCTTTGTTCTTTCTACCATGTTTACATTCTCTGACTCCATCAACTCGGTGATGAGCATATCGGGCATGCCGGCAACAAAAGCCTTATGTTGACCGGTATTGTTGACAATCTCTATCACGGCGAGTAAAGGTGATTTTTTCGGGGCAGTGTCCGCCGCGCGGACTCCACCAAACAACAGAAGGCTAAGTAGTATAATAAAGGCAGACATAATCTTACTCCTTATTTTTTAAATATGTTTTCCAAACGAACATACATGGTATTCAAGGGAACAACCCCAACAAAATTCGCATGCAATTTCATATCATCCTCACTGGTATCTAAATCATACATGTATCGTATGCCAGCGTCCATGCAGAGCCAGTTTCTAATATAATAGCGCACACCAAGATTATTCTCTAAAGCGTTATGGTGGGTAAATCCAACACCCGTCAGGTCGTCTACATTAGAAATGTCCAGCAATTTTGATTCGTACATAAAGACCGTATTTGGTTTGGTTTGCCAGCTCAGGCCCATGCGATAATTAAATTTATGTTTTTGAAAGTCCTCTTTATTGGACGGTGCCTCGCCATCAATTTTCTTAATACGGTCATCATGGATTTCCAGCCCGGGATGCACAGATACCCGGGTTCCTTTGATATCAAAAGACTTAGACATAACAAGATCATAAGCGTTCCGGGCCATCCGATAATCCACGGCGCCATCATGCGAAAAATTTTCTTTCAAATTCTGTCCTGCAGAAATACTGACCGCCGGGAAATATTGAGACTCTTTTAAAATGGCAAGCTTTAAAAGACCCATCATAATGTTATCTGGTTTCCGGCCCACCGTATGATATTCGCCAAGCTGATACCCTAATTCAACCACGTTTCCCAACCCGATAGCAATTGAGGCGTGTAATCCGGCTGTATTCATGTTTGCCAGGGTTGAATGAATGTTCCCTTCGCCTCCAAAGCGTAACTCATATGATTTTAATGCGTAGGCAGTGGGGACGGTAAACAACCTGGGAAGGGGCAAAGCTTCTGTTTTTTGAATTACAGGAGGATCCCCCTTTTCGGCATGTTTAAATTCAATTGAATTTGCCAGGTCCTGTTCTACCGCCTCCATCGATTCTGTTTCTGAACCATAGTTGGCAGTTACAAACATAACTGAAACCGCAGACACTGTAAGTACAAGGTTCTTTACTTTATTAATTGTAATATTTTTCATTTCTTTCTCCTTTGGTAAATGAACTGTTTCATTTATACATACAGGAGAAAGCAACAGTCATGCCAATTTAAAACCAGCGTTTTTCAGGCATACATAAAAAAAACTGCGCAATTGATTGCGCAGTTTGAGTGCACCGCAAAAGTGCTTATTTTATAAACTTACTTTAATTTTAGTAGTGTCTTCAGGTAACACTTCCACTTCTACCGTTTTTGAGCGACGACCAGCTTTTACTTTAATAATATGGGAACCCGCTTTAACATTATTAATAGTAAGGGGTCCGCCTTCAGTTCTTCCCACATCCTCTTCATCAATAAAGACTTTAGTATGTCCAGGTTTCGTTTCTAATATAATTGAACCATAGGGCAGTTTCAGATCCTTATCAACAGTTGTGAGCTTCCCGGGCCAGACATTAAGCCTTTCATTAACCAGGTCTTCTCCCTGCAGCATAATGGTTAGGTCAAACCGGCCAGAGCGAAAGGATTTATTCTCTATCGGGGAAAATCCTAAGTCTTCACCATCAAGATATACATGTGCCTTAGGTGGTTGAGTAATGATGGTTACAGAACCCGTGCCGCCTCTTTCAGGAACTTCAATAGGAGCTGATTCATCGACAACAGCTTCTTCTACATTTTCTGATGCGGCTTCATCCATTTCATCACTATCCTGAGCGACTAAAAGACCCTGACCGAATATAAAAAGGCCTGTAAAAACTATTGCTATCCAAAGAAATGAAAAATTTTTCATAATATTACCCTCGCTTTTTACAGTAATTTATTAAAAAAGACTCAAATTGAACAAGCTATTTAGGTATTAATTAAAAAAAGACCGCATTTTCTGGCAATGAGGCAAAAAGAAAGCGGATTTCAGAGGTTAAAAACTAAAATTCAGAGGAATATCTAATTTTTAAGCATTTCTTTCAGAACCATAGCAATTTGTTTTGCCGCTTCTTCAGAAATACCACTTTTCCGAGTTATGGCTTTCACTTTGGGGAGCCTCGAAAAGAAGGAACTTTTTACAGGTGATGCTGCAATAGGCTGCGAATGACGGGTAAACCCATTTTTTCCAAGATATTGTGGCTTTCTAAAATTCATGCTCGCACCTAATTTACTCTATTACTCTTTCGGTAAAACAGGTTTTTTACTTGAATAGGAAATTTAGGATTCTATTCTGATGCAAAATGCATTATCAGGATTAACAATGATTCTCAGTATTAAGAAGATGATTTATGAAACGGAACACGAAAAACAGGTATGAGTAGCTCTTAGAAGGCCTGGGCCAGGTCTATGATGAATTTTTGCATTCCCCAGTCTGGACCAGCATCCCACCCCAGGGCATAATCAAAGCGAAAGTTAAAGAACATTAACGGCACCCTTACCCCCAAACCCACACTAAAACCTTCTCCTTCGGGTAGCACCTTCTCTCCAGATTGCCAGATTTTCCCATAATCAGTAAAAGGAACTATCTGCATTTGCCGGAAACTATCCCAAAAAGCATTCTTCCAGGGGTGAAAACCAGATAGGAGTTGCATACGTAATTCAAGAGAAGCCAAATAATATACCGGGGTGGAATTCGGCACACAGACATTACTGCTGTCTTTCCCTTCTTCATAATAAAGTTCTTTTTCCGGACAGACTTCCCTAAAATTCGCACTCCGGATACTATTCTTACCACCCAGGAAAAATCGGCGGGCATTGGTTTTACCCGCATTGGAAAAGGCACCGCCATTAAGACGAAGAGCACCAACAAACCCTGTTATAAAAGGATAAAAATATGAACTATTCAGCTCCCCCCAGTTATGACGGAGGTCAACCAACCTAAGTTTTTTATCCTCATCAATTAAAGGGCCTCCATTCCCATAGATAAAACTAAAACGCGATCCTCGCCGGGGATTAAATTCATTATCTACAAAAGATAAAGACAAAGTAGCAATGCCATTAAGGTTGATGACTCTGGGGTCTTTCAGGACATTACTTTCATCAACGGTTTGCTCCGTTGTTCTCTCAAATTCAATGGTACCCACAAAATGAGCCCAGGATGAAAATGGCCGTGACAAGCTGGAAGAAAAAATAGCGTCAAAAGGACTCATTTCATATCTATCTACCAGTTCTTTATGCCGCCAGATGAAGTCCAGTTCATTATCATAGCGTAACTTATACCCCAGCAAAAGTGGATTACCGATACTAACATGTACATACTGGCGCCTTTGTGCAATTCGTGTTTTCACCTCAGTATCATAAAATTGCCCCAGTATATTATTATATGCCCAGCCAGCCTCTCCACCAAACCCCTCAAGTGTCTCCCAAAAAAGAGCAGAATTGATATGACCCGGTATTTTTTCTTCCGTCAAAAGTAATAACGCAGATCGGTTATTTTTATCTACCAGAATACTGTCTTTTATCCTTACATAATTAAACACCCGGGTTGATTTCAACTTGGACTTGTACAAATTAGTTTTAGACAACCGTACGGTATCCCCACGCTTAAATTTTAAGATACGCTGCATTAAGTCAGGATCCGATAATCCATTAGTATATTCTGATTTTTTTTCTCTCTTATTCCGAATAATTAACGTATCAAAAATAACCAGGTAAGACGGGTCTATATCAAAAACAACATCTACGGTTTTAGCACTGTCATTGAAATCGATTCTCTGAGAAACTCTTCTTTTTGCAAAACCAATATCACCATAAATTTTTTCGATATCACGTTTATCCCTGTCCATATCTTCCACATTAAACTCGCGTAATGGGCGGGACCTTAATTTTTTTTTAGTAATTAAACTCCTGGAACTGTCCAGAATATTTAAAATTACCCTATCAATCAAATAACGGGGTCCCTCGGTTATGATGATGTTGACCTGCCACTCCTTCTCCCCTTCTGAAGAGTCTGCTTGTACCGCCACACCCACACTCACATCAAAAAAGCCAAGGTCCTCATACTGGTAAATCAACTCTGATTTTATACCCTCGGACCATTTGGTGATATCATGTATTGAGGAATTTTCAAAGGTTTTTGGCAATATGAAAAATGATTTAATTTTGCGATTACTAAAATGGATGTTTCCCTCTATCGTTAACTCATAA
>JADFYW010000128.1 GCA_015232855.1 Fibrobacteria bacterium | reverse complement strand
TATTGATGAATCTTTGAGCCTGGCAGACCCGTCAACAAATGCAGTGCCTGGCAGGACCAGTACTGCTGTTCAGGTGTGTGTGCAGGACCAGGTGTTTTCCGGGGCTTCTATAGATACGGTATTGCTGGACAAAATTGAATGTGCCTCGTCGGGAGACCAGTTAAATGATGTTGTCCTTGTACAGACCGCTCCGGCAGAAGGAATATACTGCGCAACAGTCAGGAAGCAGGAATCGGTGAGTGGTGCGTTAACTGATGATATTCTCCATTGCCAGGACATTGATAATATCATTGCGGTTTACCAGGATCCGGTATACGGTACAGAAGCTACCGGGCAGGTGACGATTATAGACCCTACAAAGACAACGATTAGTGTTGTTGATGTGGCCGGGAACCCAGTGAGCAGCTGGTCAGAAGCAGATGGAGGAAAGCTCAAGGTCCGGCTTACCGCCAAATCTCCGGGGTTGTATAAACCCGATACACTGAAAGTAAAACTGGAGAGTGATAGTGGCGACAGTCTTTTGGTGCTGGTGTATGAAACGGCTGTGCATAGCGGTGTGTTTGAGGGAACTTTTTTTATAGGATTTTCTTCGGATCTTAATTTGCGGAACAAAGTGCTGGAAGGCAGGTTTGATACGGCCTCTGCTTATAATACCATGAGCATCACAGCCACCTGGGGTACCGTCAACACCTCAGTGACGGTTAATGCTGCTTACGTCCCGGTTAAACGGGCCTGGATAGTGGATGGGAACAGTGATGGCCAGGGGGATTCTATCTATATCAGTTTCAGCAGGACAATAACGGAGCTGCCCGGAGAAATAACGTCCATTGACTGGAATAGTGAAGGTATGCAGGAACATCGGGCACTCTATAATAATCTGGACCCTATTGGAAGAGAAATTGGTTATGTACGTGGTAGTTTCAGTAGTATTGCTGTGGTGCTGTCTGGCGTAATGGACCGGGAAAATGCTCTTTTTCCGGCTAATACTACCGGTATCGACTTGTCGAATCCTCCAACGCTGGAGCTGCCATCCGGCAGTTTGTTCCGGGGGCAGGAAGTGCTGCTTGAAGATGGTATGGGGGCAGTAGTAGTAAGTGCTGAAAAGCTTCCCTCGGACAATAGTTATTATACGGATGCTGAAGGGAATCTGCAGCAGCAGCCGGATACGCTGGTGATTACACTGTCAGAAAAGCTGCGTCCCCTGCATGATGCCGGTGTTTCCTGGGACTCCCTGTTTAAATTCAGGGGCCCGGGTATGACTACGGAAAATGCTTACCCGTTAATATCCCTCCCCGGTTCAAGACCTGAGGTGAAGGGTCCGGATAGTCTGGTGTGGACCTTTATTGTGGATAACAATAGTGAAATAATAAAACCGCTGGTGGATGACGAGCTATTCCTGAACTCTTCTGCTCCATATGCTGATGCTTCACTTGTGGCTAATGCACCCCGGAGCAGGCTTCAGGTTATTACAGGTGCGGATAATCCGAACCCTATTACAAATTCCAATATCTTTGTACCGGTAATGGGGCCCGGGCTCAATGATCCGAATTCCATGGTTGTTAACCTGTATGTTGATAAACAGGGAAATGTCATGCCGGGAAGGGGTGCGGTTTTGGTGCAGGACCAGTCGGGAACCTCCTCTTATGAGCGTGTGTGGGTGCCTCCTTTCGGACTGAAGAAAAATGGAACCGTATTGTCGCCGGATGCAACCTGTATGAGTGGTGCTGCTGAATCGGCAGCGCAGGAAGCTTACCCGGACAATTGTCTGAGTTCAGTACAGGTTTTTTCTACGGAGAGTTATGTGGCGGAAATTTCGATATTTGATCATCTGGGTATTTTTATTCACCAGTCGGTGCAGTATTTCGGGCAATGTGGAGAGCTGGAAAATAAAAATCGCCGTACTCCCCAGGGGTTTATGAGTTGGCTGGTGTGGAACCAGGAAGACTTGCAGGGGCAATATGTAGGTACGGGAGTCTACATCTGGAAAATAAAATTTACCACATCCGCAGGTCAATATACCGAAGTATACCGTCAGGGGATAGTGCGTGTCGGTTCGGATCCTGAGGAGGGGTGTGTAAAATAGGCAGGGTCATCATGCAGGCGGGATTCCATTGCCGGTGAAATACAATTGTCGGTGGAATGCATTTCGCCTACAATGTTGACGCCAAATCCCCCCCCCGAAATGGTAATCCAATATATCCATGAAAAGTCCATATTCCAGCTTTCATTAATCTGAAATCAGGCTGTCACTGATTTGCCTGAATGATGCGTTTTTTTAAACAAAAGGTCAATAATGACGCTTTGTTTGAACAAATGTACTACGATAAAAACAATTAAAAGAGATATATAGTTAAACAATAAAAAATTCATAAAACCTTGCAATATAATTAATTACAAGTTATTAAAGTATATTTAAGTTTTAAATAAGTAATATAAAGTTAAAATGACTTGCGGAAATATTATTTTTGCCTATTCTATAGGAAAGTTGGAATAAGAATAACAACAGAAAGGAAAAATGATGCAAAAATTAGACTTAATTAGAATCGCAGTAATCTGGTTGTTATGCTCAGCGGCTTTGTTCGCGAAGCACCCTACCGGTAAGTTATTGATGTTGGAAGCATATTGTGATCAAATATCCAGTACCGTGAAGGAAGGTGATACACATATTTTGAATTTGACCGAGTTTATAAATGACGGGTTTAACGGTGTGCATATGAGGTTTTGGGGGGACGGATACCATGACGCAGAAAAAGACCATTCGTTTCAGATTGTAAGAGAGCTGCAGGAAGCGGGAATCTGGATTGGCACCCATGCGCCGCCGGCTGATGATGTGGCCGGAGCTCAAAAAGTTGTTAAGCAGATTATCGACCGATGGGACGGTCATGTGGATTTTCTGCAGGTCGATGAGCCATTTGGGAGTGGTGCCTCACCGCGTTTCTGGCTGGATACAGAGTCCGATTATCAAGCGGTAAAAAGCGTGCTTCCTTCAGATGTCCCGATGATAATCAGTGATGTCTATTTTAATTCGAAAATCTGGGGCTGGAATATAGACGGACTGGCACAGGAAGTGTACGGAACCAGTATGTACCCCTCGTACCTGGATAAGGTCATAAGCTGGAGAAATGACAAAAACAAGCCCGGTTATGTATGGATCGGTGCTTATAACCGGCAGATGTATAACGACTGCAAGGTAGAGACAGAAGATATGCATAAGACCTGGACCCAGGGAGCCTGGGATGCTGATATTAAAATGATATTGTTTCGTTTTAGCTGTCGAAAAGAAAAATGCGGAATTGGCTGTAATAGCAGTGTAACAAACATGGGAAACGACTGGCCGTCCTGGCAGCGCGTTGCCCGGTCAGTAACGAAAGGCACCCGGGTGAAGTTCCATGAATGGAAAAATTTTAACCCTGAGGGAATACAATCTCTCACACCGGATGTGACTATTCAGGTGAGAAGTGAAGAAGCCGGGCTTGATCCTTCATCAGCAACATGTTACTATACCACAGACTACAACGGCAGGTGGGAGACCGAACCGGGTAAGGCGACCAACACCGACTGGATCGAAACACCCTGTACCTGTACGGGTGAGAAAAACACTAAAGACTGGCAGACTATAACCGCAACAGCGGTCCCTTTTGACGCGGGCAGTAAAGATAACATGATTCGTTTCAAAATCAGGGACACATATTCCGGGAAGTATTACCGGAACGCGCGCTGGGGCACTAAGCAGTATGCTGTTGAAATTGATTCAAATGATATAGCGAGTAATAAATACAATATATTTCTGTCAAATACTATAGTCGCCTATGATGCGGAACCGGGAGAAACCATAGCGGTTTTATCCACACTGGACTCGAATACTACTGATACCAGTTTTACTTATTCGCTGGCCAGTGGCGGAGTTGATAACCATTTGTTTGATATCCAGGGTAATCAGCTCAAGACCTTTTCTGCTACCGGGTATGATACCACAAAGACCTATACTATCTTATTAGAAACCAAAGATTCTGCAGGCCTGGGCTTTAAAAAAGAGTTTACTATTACGGTAGGCCTGGAAACACCGACTGCAGTACGGTTTAATAAGTCAACTACTTTTTCACATGCTGATAAAGTTGAAGTAATAGATCTGCAGGGCCGGGTTGTGCTGGAGCTGAATGCTACAAATGCCGGACATCAGTTTGCCGGAAATGAATGGGCCCGTCTGGTTGATGAGAGTGCTTTGCAGATGGGGGTTTATGTTGTACGGCGCTATAATGGGAATAAAGTTCAAGCCGGGAAGGTGTTTAAAAAGTAAACAGTAATCAGTTGGCAGTAGTCAGTAATCAGTTGAATATTGGCTTCGCCTGGTGAAATAAAGTATAGAATGAATACAGATAGTATAAACATGAGTATGAAGGCCTGGCACACGTCACTTCGAGTAAGCGCAGTGGAACTGTGCTGTATCGAGAAGACACCATAGCAGATATAAAATTATGAATACGGAGTTAAAGAATTTAAAAGGATTATACCATGTTAGCTGGGAACACTAAATTTGAAATTTTAAGCAGCGATGTTGACTTCTTGATACAATTCTGCTTACAGCAGAATCACTCGAAGTGACGGTCTCGATACAATTCTGCTTCCAGCAGAATCACTCGAAGTGACGGTCTCGATACGCCCTTCTGCGGATGTCTACTCAAAGTGACGTGGGGGGGGGGCTACATCATTTGTCTGACATCTGACGTCTGATGTCTGACTACTGAAAACTAGAACTAAAACGGAGATTAAAAAAATGAAAAAAACAACAATATTAACAACAATCCTGTTTATGATGTGTGTAACGTCTGGCTTTTCCCTGGATATAAACCTGAAGGGTAAAATCGTAAATGAAAACGGTGTCGGGCTAAGTTTCGCTGTTGTTTCACTTGCAAATAGTGGTTTGGTTGATACTACCAATGAAGACGGTGAATTTCGTTTGCAGAACTCTGAGACTGTCGGCATAAAGACAAATCCTGCACCGGGTGTTCCGCGATTCCAGGGAAATACAGTTTCATTTTTACTTTCTGCACCGAAGCAGGTATCACTCACGCTTAATGATTTAAACGGGCGGGAGCTTCAAAATATCCAGCAGGGAATGCTGCGGGAAGGCATGCATTCAATCGCTGTTCCTCTCACAAACTATAGTCCGGGCATATACCTGGTGAAGCTGCGGATGGGTAAAACCAGTTATATCAGCAAGCTGTATTCCGGTCTGCCGCAAACAAAATACCGGTTCACGAGCCAGGAACCCCCGTCATTATTAAAAACAACTGCTGTGGTTGATACGCTGATTGTGCAAAGGGGCGGATATGAAGAGAAAAAAATAGAAGTAACCTCATATATAGGTGGATTACCTGAAATTTCTCTTACTCTTGGCGATATTGATGGTATGGTGTTTATCCCGGCAAACGGTAAAAGTTACACCATGGGGAGTGATGATTTCGGCGCGGCTGAAGGGCCGGCCCATACGGTAAAACTGGTCCGGGATTTCTGGATGGGCGCAACAGAAGTTACCCAGGGAGAGTATGTGGATGTGATGGATTCTGCCTATAGTAA
Organism: Fibrobacteria bacterium; assembly: GCA_015232855.1. Lineage (GTDB taxonomy): Bacteria > Fibrobacterota > Fibrobacteria > UBA11236 > JADFYW01 > JADFYW01. The sequence goes on along the minus strand of JADFYW010000128.1, from coordinate 8,090 downwards.
TTTTAAAAAACCGGCCTGGGATGTTAAGGATGGAAAATATGGTGAGGCCCCGGATATAGCTGTCTGGAGAATCAGCCCCTATGATGCGATGCTTTACCTCAATGCGCTTAGTAAACGGGAAGGGTATGATACGGTTTTTACCTATACAAAAGTTAACGGGAATCTCGGGTGGGACTGTACGCTGTCGGGCCTGAAAGCGGATTTCACTAAAAACGGGTATCGCCTGCCTACGGAGGCTGAATGGGAGTTTGCGGCCAGGGGCGGAACAACGACGAATTATTACTGGGGTAATGAAAAAAGCGAGGACATTGTAAAGCAGTATGAATGGTATGAAAAAAATGCACAGAAGTATGATGACAAATTGAACAAAACAATATGGACCAAACCTCATGCTGAAAATAATGGTGTGCAGCCGGTTGGTCAGTTAAAGTCTAATCCTTATGGTTTATACGATATACTGGGAAATGTCACGGAATTCTGCTGGGACTGGTATCAGGAATTTTATTACAGCCCGGGAACAATAGTTGATCCTATGGGACCCGAGAGCGGAGAGCGCGGCCGCAGAGTTGGCCGCGGGGGAAATCATATTGCCGGTGTTGATAATCTAAGGGTTACCCGGCGGAAACAGGCTGACATAAGCAGTGATCAGGGGTTTCGTGTTGTGAGGAATGACTAGGGAATTAGTAATCAGTTTTCAGTTGTCAGTAATCAGTGAATAAGTGGCTTCGCAAAAAAAAATAAGGTGCGGTATGAATACAGATAGTATAAACCAGAATTTGAATGCCTTGCACACGTCACTTTGAGTAAGTGCAGTGGAACTGTGCTGTATCGAGAAGACACCATAGCAGATATAAAATTATGAATACGGAGTTAAAGAATTTAAAAGGATTATACCATGTTAGCTGGGAACACTAAATTTGAAATTTTAAGCAGCGATGTTGACTTCTCGATACAATTCTGCTTCCAGCAGAACCACTCGAAGTGACGTGGGGGGGGCTACATCATTTGTCTGACTACTGTGTACTGAATACTAAAAAAAATAATTATGGAGATTTAAATATCAGCATCTGTTTTAATTTGAATTATTGCTTTGGTTTTTAAGTCATTTTTGCGGATTCAAATATCAAAGATGATGGTAAGTGATTTTTTTGGGATTGGTACTACTGACGGTTTAACCTGAAAAGGAAAAAGAATGAAAATATTCAGTTTTTTAAATCAAAATATGTCTGGTTTTGCAAATTTGAGGAATCAAAAGATGTGGGTTTTGTGGGTCCTCGTATTATTTTTGTTTGCGTTAAGCCCAGCGCAGGCAGATGAGCTTTGTGTTGATGATCCTGATTCTCTTGCGGTTAAAAGACCGCTGTTAAACAGGGTTATGAATATTATAGCCGATGACTATTTGAAAACCTGGACCCGTTCTAATTATGAAGCAAATTATAATTCGCTTCCGGGTATGCTGGATAGTACCGGGGTCACACTGGTTAAAAGCTGGAATGCCGGTAATGAATATATTGATCCGACTCGTGGCGGGATCACTGAAAGCAATATATTAGCAGGTCTTAGTCATTCCCGATCTATTGCAAAAGAGAAAATTCCCGCTGGCGTTACTTTGCTTTCTTCACCGGACCCTGTTGTAACGCTCAACATCAAGAAGGTACGCACGAATTATGTGCAGGGATCCGGATGGGCCTGGAATAGTCTTATGTATCTCCATGAAGGAGTTGTATATGAAATGGTCTACTTTTATCATGGATATTATATAGAGGAAGACTCGGAAATGTTCCTGGTTGCAGATAATTCTTCCACTATATGCATCCTTAAGCTGCCTGCGCCGGCTGCTGATCCCGGCGGTAAAACTTTTGATTTTATTGAGAATGTACGGCTTTCTAATCAGGTCCCAGGGGCGGAAATTTTCTACCGGCTTAATCAAACGGACGCTTTTACCGTATATACGGGAATGGCTATACCTATAACTGAAACAAAAGCCCTGGAGTTTTTTGCTCAAAAAACAGGATGGATGAATAGCGATACTGTTACCGAGACTTATTCAAAGACCGGTACGCAGTCAACGCTTCAGCTGAGTAAATTGACGGGTGAACCCCTGGGTGGTACCAGTAATCTCACCGAAAATGATTCGAAATTTATTATAAAACTCACTTCTCCTTATGCTGCACTCACAGCGGTTACTATAAAAATTACAACAGAAGCCGGGCAGGATGCGGAGAATGTAACTATCAGTAATCCTCTTTTACAAAATAATGCTTTGGTGTTTATTGATACCGTTGATTTTGCGGTGGCCTCTTCTGTAGGAGGTAATGGCGTAGTAGAAGCTTCTATTTATGATACGGTTTCGGCAAACTGGTCTAACCCGTATAATACTGAAGATAACCTGGCGGCAGTTTTTCTTGTGCGCCCAGCTCCAAAAGAGGGGAAAGTCTATTTTGCGGATTCAAACTGGAATGAATTATCTGCTTCGCTAGTGGGTACGGAATCTCTGCTGTATGTAGTTGTAGATGATGCAGTTTTTGATCCTGCTCGCCGAGAGGAATATGTAGTTACTTTAAGTAACAAAAAGGGTGTTGGTAATGCGGGTTCGCCGGATAGGGAAGTGTATCCTCTTGTTGAAATTTCCACCGGCAAGTATGGAGCAATAATTTCGGTATCACCGTCACCACCTGTGTTTTCGGGTAACGGAAAATTTGAAATTAGAATAGGGGATGAGTTAAAGGCGGGTTATGTGAATCCGTTAAGTCCTTCCGAAAAAACAGATATCATTGGGTATGGTATTGCAACCCAGCAGCCGGGTCAGGTGGTGTTCAGTAACGAAGATTGGACCGTACCCCCTGAACTTATGTCTGGCAGTATCTGGGATGCCGGCAAGGGGAAAGTGTTTATCAGGTATTCTGATGATTACATTGCTTCTCTACTGAATAAAAAAGCGAAAATTACTGTTGTCAGTACTGATGCCAGGGGTAAGCAATCAACTGATACAGAGATTATAAATCTTTCTTTATTGCAAAGAATAGGGGATGCGGGTGTCTGGAGTTCATTGGTAGTTTTGGATGATAGCCCGGTTCCATTTGTTGGCGACGGTAAACTTCAGTATTACTTTAAGGCTCTGATTACCGTAGACGTCGCTACTCATATTGCCGGTTCTGCTGAAATACTTGAGGGCGATACTGCTCGGGCAGAACTGGTAACAGCAAGAGCTAATAGCGAAGAACAAATTTCGATAACTGATTTGGCTACAGGGAGTATACCGGGCAGAACGAGTACGATAGTTCAGGTTTGTGTGCAGGACCAGTTATTTTCCAGTGTTTCTGTTGACACTCTTTTACTTGATAAAATAGAATGTGCTTCCTCAGGAGACAAGCTTGAAAATGTGATGTTAATTCAAAAGTCTCCCACCTCAACAGAGTATTGTGGAACAGTTCAAAAACAGGAGGCGGTGAGTGGAACCCTGACGGATGACGTTCTTCATTGTCAGGATATTGATAATATTATCAGTCGGTATACTGATCCTGTGTATGGGACCGGTGCCAGCAAGCAGATTACTATAATGGATCCAACGGTTGCAAAGATCCAATTTTTAACGGTCGTCGGTAATCCTGTTTCTTCTTATTCCGAAGTGGATGGTGAAAATATTATCGTACGACTTATACATAAATCTCCTGATTTATATAAAATAGATACACTCAGGGTAAAATTGAAAACTGATACCGGGGACAGTCTGGATGTATTGGTGTATGAATCCGCGATAAATAGTGGTATTTTTGAAGGAATAGTGAATGTCGGTTTTACTGAAAGTCCAAATTTACGGAACAATATAATAGAAGGCAAACTGGATCCCGCGTCCCACTATAATCAGATGGTAATGACAGGCAGTAAAGGGACTGCAAATGCGACGCTCACTGTTACTGCGGCTTATGTACCTCCAAAGCGTGCCTGGATAGTGGATGGTAATGGTGATGGGCAGGGTGATTCTATATACATTACTTTTGAAGGTATGATTACAGAGCTTCCATCAACTGTGACTTCCATAGATTGGAACGGTGAAGGTCTGCAGAATCATTCCGCAACGTATAGTGCTTCTAATGCCTTGTTTAGTGAGATTAACTATGGTGGTGGTAGTTTTTCTACTCTGGCTATTTTGCTTTCCGGCGCGCTGGATGAAAATCTGGCTGTGTTTCCACAAGGGGCGACCAGCCTGGACGGGATTAATCCTCCAACACTGGTTCTGCCAGAAGGAAAATGGTATCAGGGAAGAGAAGTGACTCTGGAGGATGGTATTGGCGCTGTGGTAATGGCTGTACAGAAACATCCCTCTGATAATACCTACTACAAGGATGCAGATGGTTATCTGCAAAAACAGCCTGATACTTTGCATATTACTCTGTCGGAGAAAATCAGGCCGGTTCATAACCAGGGAGCACCCTGGGATTCCCTGTTTTCTTTCCTCTCTCCGGACATGGTGAAATCCGATGCTTATCCTCTGGTTTCCCTCCCGGGTACTCAGCCGAAAGTTGAGGGTCCTGACAGTTTGGTGTGGATATTTATTGTGGACAACGGTGCAAATACTATTAAGCCCTTTATAAACGATGAACTGTTTATGAATTCGAATGCCCCCTATGTTGATGCTTCGCCGGCTGCCAATCGCCCACAGGGCTTGCCGCAAATAATAATGGGTGCTGATAACCCAAATCCCATTAATAATTCAAACATATTTGTTCCCGTTATCGGCACTTCTGTTAATGATCCTCGTTCTTTGTCTGCTAATCTGTATCTTAATGACAGGGGGCAAGTTGTACCTGGTCGTGATGTTATTATGGTCAGAAATGAAAGCGGTAGTTATGAATACACGCGTATGTGGGTAAAGCCTGTAGGTTTGCAGGGAGATGGAACCATTTTAGGGAACGGACAGCAATGCCTGTCAGGTGATTCGGAAAACGAAGGGGAAACCGTGTATCCTGATAATTGTTTGAGTACGGTGCAGATGTTTTCGACGGACGCCTATACGGCAGAGGTGGCTATTTTTGATCACCTTGGTAAATTTATCCACCAGTCAGTGCAGACATTTGGATATTGCGGAGAGTTGGATAACCATAACCGCCGCACATCTCAGGGCTTGCAGAGCTGGTTGGTCTGGAATCAGAAGGATTTGCAGGGGCAGTATGTGGGTACGGGTGTGTATATCTGGAAGGTAAAATTCACCACATCTGCCGGTTCGCATATCGCTGTTTACCGCCAGGGCATAGTAAGAGCTGGTTCCGAGCCTCAGGGTGGATGTTCACAGTAAATAACAGGGGATATTGTTCTAACATGATGAAAATATTTATTCTTTTTCTATTAATGCTGTTAGTACAAGTAATGGCCCAAGCTCAACAGGCCTTATGTATTGAAACTCCCGACCCTCTCTCAAGTGAAAGGTTATTGTTGAAGAAGTTCAGAGAAGTTTACCCTGATAATAATTTAAGAAAATGGAACTGGGCGAATTATCATTCAGTAAGGACATCGATATTAAATATGGATGCGATTAAAGATGTTAAATTTACAATAGCAATTAATCGTGGAAACGAGTTTATTGACCGGAGAATCGGAGGGGTGACAAGGGCAAATGTTTTAAAAGGTCTTGAATATTCACGAAATATGGCCTTAGCATCAATTCCCAAGGGGTTTAGGTTACTTACAACTCCTGCTCCGATTGTCGTTTTAATTAAGAAGGGAACAGGTCAAAATGGCGTGCCTTGCGGAATCGCATGGGCATGGAATAGCTTAAAGTATTCGTTAAATGGTAAAGTATATGAGCATGTATATTTTTATCATGGTTCTTATGTATATATCCGGAAGTGGGAAGATGCTGAACTCTTTTTTATTGCTGACAAGTCTGTTGAAATAAAAACCAGCTGTAAAAAAATGTCCTACCAGGTAATTAGATGATGGTGCGCGATACTATGGAAAATTCTATGAAGCTTATGCCCTTTGGGTTTAAGGTGCAACTGTCCTAAAACCAGTCATTCCGGCAACGTCCCATGTGCATCAACTTAAGGAAAAATTAATGAAAAAGTGCCCAAAACCAGTCATTCCGTCCCGCTCAGCGGGATCGGAATCAAAACGGCAGATGTTTACCAGATAAGAGGAAAATATGGTTGCAGGGACTTGGGAACGTTTTAAAATATGGAATTTCAGGCCGCTTCGCCTGGCAATGACAATCACCAGTTCAATTTCATGGCAAGACTGTCCCTAATGAGTAGGGAAAGAGTAATCAGTGGGACCCTACTCGATTTGACGGACTCAGTATTCTATTATGTTGAACCCCTTATTAATAGACCAGGCCCTCTATGATACACCAACAATCAAAAGAAAAATCCGGATTTACAGCATTGGTTCCTGGAACACCCAGCAGGGTTGGGCCGATAAATAGGCGTTTTTTGCTATTTTTGGGGAAAAACTGTAAATCATCTCGAATTATATTGACTATGATTTAAATATATCGTATATATTTAAAGTATGTTTACCAGGATCTTCAAACTACCAAAAACAAAAAGCTTTTTTCTATTTGGGGCCAGGGGCACTGGCAAATCCACGTTATTGGAAATTGTTCTTAATGATAAAAAACGTTCTGGGTTGATTTTCTCGATTTGGACATTGAAGACAGATATATGACTCGCCCTATGTTACTGGAAGAAGAAATTCTTGCAAGAGGGCCGGATGATATTGATTGGGTGGTTATTGATGAAGTTCAGAAAGTACCTGCTATACTTGATGTGGTGCAAAGATTAATAACCAAGCAGAAACTGAAGTTTGCCCTTACGGGTTCAAGTGCTAGAAAATTGAAAAGAGGCTCGGCGAACTTATTGGCAGGTAGAGCTATACAAAAGGTTCTTTTTCCCCTTTCACATATTGAATTAGGCGATAAATTTGATTTGGATTTTTGTCTAAATTGGGGAAGTCTTCCCGAAGTATTTGCTTTGGAAAAAGATGAACGTGCAGATTATTTGAGGGCCTATGCCAATACTTATGTCAAAGAGGAAATTCAGGCCGAGCAGATTATTAGAAAAATCCCACCCTTTAAAAAATTTCTAGAAATAGCAGCATTGAGTTCAGGTAATATAGTAAACTATTCAAAAATTGCTCGAGATATTGGCAGTGATGCCGTTTCAGTAAAATCTTATTTTGAAATATTAGAAGACACCCTGCTTGGTTTTTTCCTGCCTGCATATGATACATCCATCAGAAAGCAGCAAAGCAAAAGTCCCAAGTTCTATTTTTTTGATGCAGGGGTAAGCCGAGCTTTGTCTAGAGCACTACAGGTGTCTGTTCGACCCTCAACCTTTGAATACGGGAATGCATTTGAACAATTTATCATCAATGATATCAACCGTTTAAATTTATATTATCAGAAGGACTGGAAGTGTACTTATTTCAGATCAAAAGATAATGTAGAAATAGATTTAGTTATTGAAAGACCTGGTCAGTCTACTCTATTGATAGAGATAAAATCTAAAACAAAGATTACTCCTGACGATATTAGACATCTTAAATTGATTGCACCTGATATATCCCCCCTCTAAGCCTCTGTGCCTGTCTCAGGATCCTATAGCAAAAATTATTGATGGAGTTAGTTGTATGTATTGGAAAGACGGAGTACAGGATATTTTTAACGAGTAAGATATGTCTTCATATCTGAAGATAAAAAATCGTTGAATACTGACTTCCTTTGTCAGACTATAGCCCTGGTATTTACATAGTAAAGTTGCAAAGGGGTAAAAAACAATTTATTACCAGAATGTATTCCGAACTTGCGGAGACAAAATATAAATATCATTTTTCTGGCGGTGCTCAGCAATTGATGAAAGCGTCTGTAGTCCTCGATACCCTGATAATTAAGAAAAACGGATATGAGGATAAAAAAATTGAAGTATCCTCATATATAGGCGGGTTACCAGGCGGTAAGTTGCTGACACAAGTGGAAAGCAAGGTTTAAATCCTGCATTACAGCTTTCATCAATCTGAAGTCAGACTACCTCTGATTGGTTTAAATAACGTGTGCTTGGGACGAAATAACATAAAATAAAATTATATATAAGTAA
>JADFYW010000127.1 GCA_015232855.1 Fibrobacteria bacterium | reverse complement strand
TCAGCCCTTTCTTTTATCTCCGCAACAAAATCTGAAAAATCTTCCGCCATAATTACCAGGAAGGAAATTTACAAAAAAGTAAATGTTTAGGGAAAGTATTGTCGGTAGGAAGTTTTTATCTATCCAAATTAACTAGTTCGTATTCAAAACTAACCCTTTGCGCCTTTGCGGTGAAAAGGGGTAGTTTTACTACCTGACAATCATCATATCCCGCCTGGCATCATAAAACGCGGTTACCCGGTTATGCCGGACAATCGTGTCAACCTGATCAAGGTTCTCAAAAAAGTTCCGGTTCCTTGTCACTTCTCTTTCATCTGACCAGAAGGGAAAAGTGAAATCGGGATCAATAAACTGGGTTATTACCTGATTGGTCACCGTTGAAGCAACAGAGTCCCCCCTATTAACCAGTGTATCTACCCGGGGAGGCCGGGTGTCATAATATGTTTTGGTTATCACCGAATCATAGAGAGCGACAGAAACCATTTCATTGTTTATCCGGTGAGTGTACCCTCGTCTATTCTGGCGGTTAAAACTAAAACTGGATTCACGAAGTACTTTAACCTCTCCGTTAATATCCATAAAAAATTGGAGAGGAATAACACCAGAAGTTTTTTCATCGACGAGCCTCACAGCGGTATCAGCCTCATAGCTCATCAAACTCCACCCCTCACCCACCGTAATGGGCATTTTATAATACTTTGCCCTAATAGTATCAAGGAAATAAAAACCAAATGGCATAATGTATTCAATAAACTTTTTTGTATGTCGGGCAAACATCACCTGGGTATTTACTGAATCCTGGTCAACTAAACTGTCTGAGGTAACTAACTGCATAATGTATTCATCACCTATCCACCCCGCCTGGGCTATGGTGGTTTTTTTTCGATGGTTTATCACAGAATCAATCCGGGTTATGGTACCTGCAGTATCCTTTACCCGTACGATAGAATCAGACTGTGTCTCCAGCCAATAACTGCCTTTAGCAAGGAGGCGTAATCCTCCCAGGCGAGTGGAATCCAGTACCACCAGAGAGTGTACCCAGGTAACCGTATCAATGGGAACTTCATCATGAACATTTAAACCACTGGCCTTGAGGGTTATGGTGTAACTCGAATCAAAGGGGAGGCTATCAGCAAATATTTTAAAGGCTACAAAGGCTTTGCCTTGCTTTTGCATCTGCTCAACTTTAATAGCTGCAGGCAGACTCCCAATTTCTATCAGGGCTCTGTCCCCATCGGTATCTTCAACCTGAAAAACAAAAGAGCTGGTATCACCATGATACAAGGTATCAGGGAGGCGCTTCCCTGAAAAGGTACCATATACCAGCGAAAAGGTATCCAGATAAATCACCCTGAAAGTATACTTCAGGCTTACCGTATCCATAAGCCCGGAACCCCGTGCCAGAATACTTAAGGTATAAACAGAATCCCGAATCAAACTATCACCCGTTAGCGTAACATTCAATTCAGCCATATTGTTTGTAGAGGTAACACTCCGAAATACCGAGGAGGGTATTCCCGAAACGGCCACAGACACAGAGTCTCCTGCAGTATCCGTTACCCGCAGGGTGAAGTTAACCGTTTGCCCATAATAGAGAGTATCAGGTATGGTATCAAGAGAAACAATTGTGGTAACCAAAGAGAAGGTATCAAATTTTAATACCATAAAGTTGTATTCAACAGAGAGAGAATCTTTTTTACCAGAACCCGTTGCTGTTATTTTAATAACATAATTGGAATCGAGTTGCAGTTGGTCACTGGGGGCGTTAAGAGATACACTTACTCCACTATCGGTAGTAAGCTGGGTTACCGTTATGCCATCAGGCGCTTCAATTTCCACCTTAACTGGCTTCCCGTCATGGTCTTTAAATAACGTTGTATAAATGAGAGTATCACCATATAACAGGGTATTCGGAAAATCAGTTGCTACCAAACTTTGTTGAATAAGAGAGAGGGTGTCTGAGGCCAGCACAATAAAATGCTGTGACAGCGTCATGGTATCCACCATTGTCGCCTGAACCGGGTTTGCGGCATTCACCGACATCAGCATGGTATAAGACTGCCCAAGTTGCACTAAATCAGCGGTAAACAGAATTTTAATAAAAACCTTTGAGCCACTCCCTATCTGCTCGACTGTAAAATTTTCTGGTAATCCTGTGATCGATACTTTTACGGTATCCCCATCTGTATCCTCCACACTGAATATGCAATGGAGGGAATCTCCTGTATATAGCGTGTCTGGTAATGCATCTTCAGAAATACGTTCAATTTGCAGGCTGAATGTATCAGCCCCTGTACTGATGGAATCATTAGGAGTAATCTCATCTACCGGTTCATTAGAGCTTAAACAACTCAGACATACCAGAGAACAAAGAAGAGATGCTAAAATAATTCCGTATGTTTTTTTCATCGTAACCTCTTTTTTGCGGTTTTACCTTTATTGTAAATCAAATTGCATGCCAACAGGTAATCCCCTGAATCAGGTAAAAAACATCTTCAAAAAGGTAAAAACAACCGGTAAATCGTATCAGTAATAATACAAATTGTATCAGAATTGATTAATTTTCTCCCGTAACTAAATAGATTTTGTTCAGGAATAAAAGAACTCAACGCAAAGGCGCGAAGAACGAAAAGTTTCCGCAAAGAAGAATGGAAATATTTTTTTATTATAACACATAATTTTTTGAATACTTTATGATAGAAATTATTTTCACTCCCCTTTGCGTGATCTTTGCGTCCTCTGTGCCTTTGCGGTGAAAAGGGTGTTTTTTGAGCATATACTAATTAAATTATGGCCTCCAATATTTAATATATCCAATTATCACTATTAAAGAACCCAAAATTATGAACTCAGAAGAAATCAGAACCAGCTTTATTCAGTTTTTTGAGAAAAAAGCCCATTCATTTGTAAAGTCAGCCCCGGTTGTAGCCCTTGATGACCCAACGCTCCTTTTTACCAATGCAGGCATGAATCAGTTTAAACCTATTTTCCTGGGTGAAAATAAAAACAACCTGAAACGCGCGGTTAATTCACAAAAATGTATTCGAGTCTCAGGTAAGCACAATGATCTCGAAGTAGTTGGGAAGGATACCTATCATCATACCTTTTTTGAAATGCTGGGTAACTGGTCTTTTGGAGATTATTACAAAGCAGAAGCTATTGAGTGGGCCTGGGAGCTCTTGACTGAAGTATGGAAACTTCCCAAAGACAGACTCTTTGTAACCGTATACAAAGATGACGAGGAAGCCGCAGCCCTTTGGACGAAACTCTCCGGTCTCCCGGTAGAACGCATTATGCGTTTCGCTGAGAAAGAGAATTTCTGGGAAATGGGAGAGGTCGGTCCCTGTGGCCCCTGTTCAGAAATACATTTTGATACCGGAGATATTACTTCTCAACTTGAAACCTTCCGTGACCCAATCAAAGGCGTAAACGGTGAAAATGACCGGTACATTGAAATCTGGAATCTGGTATTTATGCAGTACCAGCGTATGAACAATGGTGAGCTACAACCTTTAAAAGACAAGCATGTGGATACCGGCATGGGATTTGAACGTGTCTGCGCTATTTTACAAAACGTGAAAAGTAATTATGATACCGATGTATTCACTCCTATTATCAAGCAAATTGAAACATTAAGCACCGTCCCCTATTCACCTGATGCAGCAGGAATGCCCCACCGGGTAATCGCCGATCACCTGCGCGCACTCAGTTTTGCCATTACCGACGGCGGCCTGCCGGGTAATGAAGGACGTGGCTATGTACTCCGCCGTATATTAAGACGGGCAAGCCGCTATGCCAGAGAACTAGGTCAGAAACAGGCTTTTCTCTATAAACTGGTCCCCACCCTGGTTAAAACCATGGGAGCGGCGTTCCCCGAACTTAAAGAACGGATGGACTTTGTAACTCAAGTGATTCAATCAGAAGAAGAACGGTTTATGAAAACCCTGGACCAGGGTCTTGAACGATTTAATAAAGCGGTGAGAAAATTAAAAGAGAAAAAGGGCAGCCAGCTCTCAGGTAAAGATGCGTTCACCCTGTATGACACCTATGGATTTCCCCTTGATCTCACCAGCTTATTGGCAGAAGAACAAGGCCTGGCGGTTGATATTGCAGGCTATAATATATGCATGAAAGAGCAAAATGATCGGGCAAGAGGCGCTGCCAAATTTGACAACAATCTGTCCTCTGATGAAAACTGGACAATCCTAAACAAAGGAGCCATATCAGAATTCAGGGGTTATGAATCTCTGAAAAGTAAAGCCACGGTCCTTCGTTATCGCTTAGATAAAAAAGAATTATTGTTGGTCCTGGATAAAACACCTTTCTATGCGGAGTCTGGTGGACAGCTCGGTGACCGGGGTATTATAAAAACAGAAGGCGCAGAATTTCAGGTTTTTGATACAATCAAAGTTAATGACATGATTGTACACAAAATAGTGTTTACGCAATCTGAAGAAATACTTTCCCGGTTATCAGAAGTTGAAGCACAAGTAAACGAACATTCAAGACTCTCAACCATGCGCCATCACTCAGCCACACACCTTATGCAAGCAGCTCTTCAAAAAGTCCTGGGAGACCATGTACAGCAACAGGGATCACGAGTAGGCCCGGAAAGCCTTCGTTTTGATTTCACCCATTTTAAAGCCCTCAGTGAAGAAGAACTGAAACAGGTAGAAGTCGTTGTCAATGAGCAAATTCGCGGAACACTTGCAGTAACCACTACCGTAAAAGACCTCGAAGAGGCAAAAGCCTCCGGCGCGATGGCCCTCTTTGGAGAGAAGTATGAAGACAAGGTGCGTGTTGTACAAATGGATACTTTCAGTCAGGAACTTTGCGGCGGCACCCATGTTACAAATACCGGGCAAATTGGTTTCTTTAAAATAACAAGCGAAGAAAGTATTGCCTCCGGAGTACGCCGTATCGAAGCCCTCACGGGTCAGCAAGCGTTAGACTATGTACAGACAACAGACAACCAGGTGGTGGAAATTCGCCAACTCCTAAACGCCAAACCGGGTAAAGAAGCAAAAGCCGTAATAGAATTGGCGGGCCGTGTAAAGGCCCAGGAAAAAGAAATGGAGCAATTGCGTAACCAGCAGGCAGCCAGCCAGATGGAAATTTTTTTGAGCAAGGTAAATAAAATCAACGGCCACAACTGCCTTATTACCCCGCTCGGTGGTGTGGGTAAAAAAGAGCTGAACGCTTTAACGGATTCCCTGTCAGACAAATTGCAGAATGGTATTGCAGTTTTAACCAACGCCCAACAGGGCAACCTCTCAATAGTGGTGCTCGTCAGCAAGGACCTTTGTGGCACCTACAAGGCAGGAGACCTGGTAAAAACCCTGAGCGCTTTTGCGGATGGACGTGGCGGTGGAAGACCCGACCGAGCCCAGGCCGGTTCAAAAAAGCCAGAGAAAGAACCCATAGTACTAGCTGAAGCTGAGAAACTTCTAAAAGAGATGTTATCCTGATCTCTCAATTTACTTTCAGGATAAACATTTCCTATTTAAGATGTAAGATTTTTTTTGTGCCTCGGATGTATCAATTCAACAATTTGATACCTTTAAACTTCAAGAAATAATAAACTTTTATATGAAAGAAAATAATGCCTTTATAATGAACGAAGTCCAGCTTATCCTGGCAGAAAAACGGACTTCCTTCGCTCTATTACGGACGGGTATCGCGGTCTTCGCCCTCCCCCTTTCTGTCTTAAGCTTCCTGGTTATCATGTCTAAAAGTTATGATGCCTCAGAAGTACTCCATTTTATTATTCCCTTGGTATTACTGAATCTGGGTCTTATTGTACTTGGTATATATCTCATTACCCGGGCTGTTTTTAAAATTCACCGTTATGACAAGATGATAGCGAACCTGAAAAGAAAGCACACCGTGCTTATGAGAATTGTCGATTAGGAGTTCCCCCGATATTTCATACCTGAGGCGGTATAGTAGTTTAGTTAGTTCTTGTTCAATATTGGTTAATATTTATGTATGCAATAAAACTGTCATTCCACGGCTTGACCGGGGAATCCATAAATTCATCGATTCCGGGATGGATTGCCCGGTCACGCCGGACAATGACAGCCGTAGGTTGATTAGAAAACAATTCTAACATCAATTTTGAACAGATACTAGTTACTGTTTAAAACTACTCCTTTTTCAGATTCTCTGCAACTAGGTTTTTGTCCATATTTTTGCTAAATTAAAGACATGGGACCTATTGAACAACAATTAGAACAGCAAATTACAGAAAAAGGTGCTCTCTTTTTCATCTTACTCGATCCGGATTCAGAACTTCCTGAAAACATCATCACTTCAGGCATTTTAGCTGCTCAAAACGGAGCTGATGCCATTTTGATTGGTGGTTCTTTTATCGGGAACCCTCTCTTCTCAAAGATTGTCCAGGAAATTAAGTCCAAAGTTGATATACCGGTTATTTTATTCCCTGGTGGCGCCTCGCAAGTAAGCCCGGGACCAGATGCAATTCTTTTTACCACCCTGGTAAGCGGCCGGAACCCACAATTCTTAATTGAGGAACAGGTAAGAGGCGCGATGTTAGTAAAAGCCTACCAGATGGAGCCTCTTCCAACCGCATACATGCTGATAGAATCAGGTAAAACCACTTCAGTGGAATACATATCCAACACCAAACCAATTCCTGCCGACAAACCAGCCCTGGCAGCTATCCATGCCCTGGCAGCCCAGATGATGGGACAACGCTGGACCTACCTGGAAGCAGGCAGCGGAGCAATTAACCCGGTCCCTCTTGATTTTATAAAAAAGGTACGTTCAGGTTGTGACTTAAAGGTCATTGTAGGAGGCGGTATCAAAGCCCCGGAGACCGCAAAAGAGCGAGTAGAAGCCGGTGCTCATGTCATAGTGATTGGCAACCATTTCGAAACCAACAAAGACGGCGCTCTTTTTAAAGAATTCAGTCAGGCAATCCATCAGAAATAATTTGGCTTAAAAATGGAGCCAGTCCCTATTTTAGGGCAAAAACACCAATTACTACAATAATTAGGACAGTCAACCAACCTAATTTAGCTAAATTAGGTTGTTACAGTGTCCCAATTTTGGTATAATCTATTTATGCAGTTGAAGAAAAGAGATATTGAGCATAAAATTCCAGATATGCTTCGTCCGGGAAAAGTACTTCTATTGCTTGGCGCAAGGAGGACAGGAAAAACCGTCCTTCTTAATGAATACAGTAAAAACTTAAACGTACCTTATCTTAAACTTTTAGGTGAAGATTTCAGTGTTATAGAATCTTTTGAGCAGCAATCAATTACCCATTACAAACAACTTTTAGGGGACAATAAAATCCTCATTATTGATGAGGCCCAACATATACCGGATATTGGTCGTTGCCTGAAACTAATTGTCGATAACATTCCAGAAGTTAAAGTATTAATCACAGGCTCATCCGCTTTTGACCTTTCCAATAATCTTGGGGAACCACTTACAGGAAGAATGAATGTATTACACACTTATCCCTTCTCTCAAAAAGAATATAACGAGAATAGAATTCAGGCAAAAGCCAACCTTGAATGCAGACTTATATATGGTTCCTATCCTGAACTTCTTGAGTATACATCCTTTAATGAGCAACAAACATATCTACAAAATCTCGTAAGTTCCTATTTATTCAGAGATATTTTAAAATTTGAGAACATAAAACATTCAGACAAACTAGTTGCATTACTAAGACTCATCGCCTTTCAGATTGGGAAAGAAGTATCTACTTCTGAATTATCAACTCAATTGGGAATTAATAAGCAGACCGTTGACCGCTATCTTGATCTGCTGTCCAAGACTTTCGTGATTTTCAAGTTACCTGGTTTTTCAAGAAATTTGCGTAAAGAAATCACCAAAAGTAACAGATGGTATTTCTATGATAATGGAATCAGAAATACATTGATAGCTAATGTAAATTCGATTAACCGTCGTGATGATATCGGCGCACTCTGGGAAAATTATATCATGAGTGAAAGAATAAAATTTCAAAACAACCATGGTATGTTAGTTAATAATTATTTTTGGCGGACCTATGATAAACAAGAAATTGACCTTGTAGAAGAGAGAAACGGTAATCTCTTTTCCTATGAATTTAAATGGAAACCAAAAAAAATAAAAACGCCTATTGCATGGAAAGAAAATTATCCGGATGCAGAATTTAATGTAATATCACCAGACAACTACCTGGAGTGGATTGGCGTATAATTGTTATGACCTATTATCAATCAATGACCACAATCAAATCAATGAAGGAAACAAAAATTTCAAATGAGTAACTCCAAAGCAATCGTTTTTATCTTTTTCTTTTTATTCATAAGCTGTAAAAAAGAAGAACAGCAACACCCCTCTCAGAAGCCCGGAGAAGGAGCCCCAGTTGCAGAAATATTAGCGGCTGGAAAAACCCCGTCAATCACCTTCGAAACAAAAATTCGCCCGGGAAAGAAAGACTGGGAGCTTGGTAAGGTTTATACGGATACTTTAGAATTCCAGGGTTATGACGATTGTTGTGACTATCCTTTTTGTAATGTTGTTGTTGAATCAGGAGAAACGATAATGGTAAAATGCCCTGATTCCTTTTTTAATGTTAAAGCGGAACAAAGGCTTATTCTACAATGGGAGATAAAACAGTTCTCAGAAGCAGGAGAAGGAGAGGCTAAGTACTATGATGCTTCATTAATAAGCCACTCCCCCCTATCTTTTTCAACCAATTAACCAGCTATATTTTTTTAACATACAGCTGTAATAATAGACTGGTATAGCCGCTTTGTTCTAAGTAGACAGACGGTTTTGTATTGAGGCCTTAAATGAGGCCATTGAGAAATATGGAAAGCCTGAAATTTTCAATACAGATCAAGGCGTTCAACATACAAGTTATGATTTTACTCAAATATTAAAGGACAACAAAATCAAAATCTGCATGGACGGCAAAGGTCGTGCTTAGATAACGTGTTTGTTGAACGTCTATGGAGAACAGTCAAATATGAAGAAGTTTATTTGAAAGGATACAGGAATGTATTAGAATGTAAAATTGGATTAGCGAAATATTTTGAAGAACAACAACTTAAAAGGGCGGCATAATACATGTTCTACTTATCTCACGTCCAAAAGTTGTCAGGTTTTCCCGACCACCTCAGTTGGTCCACCCCTTTTCTCCTCCGTATCAATCGTTTAGGAAAGTCGTTCTGCAAGCCTGGACAGACTTTGCGGTGACCCTGCTACGGTAATCTTGTCCCCAAGAGCGAGTTTTGTCTTCCCCTTGGCTACCTTAAGTATATTCTTTTTACGTATGCCAAGAAAAAGTACATCCTCGCACAAATTTAATTCTTTGATAGTTTTTCCACTTAATGTCTCATTTTTAACCACGAGTTCCGCTAAATCATAATCTTCCGATTCCTGTTCCATTAATAGCGATACTACCGATGGTGAGCGCACATAATGATCAAGCAGACTGATAGTGGCTGTTGATGAATTCACAATATCAACGCCAAGTTTCTGAAACACAGGTGCTTTTGACAGGTCATCAATTAACACCACCTGATGGAGAACCGGAAAATGTTCACTCACTGCATGGCAGGTGGCGTAATTTTTTTCATCTCCCATAATCATGACTGTAGCCCCGGCCTCTTCCAGGTGGTAAGATTTTAAATCATGTCGGGACGTTCCCTTTAACTGGTAAAAGTTTTTTTCGGGCACAGAACTGTCTTCTGGAAATTTATGTACCCTGGCAACCATTCTTACCTGCCATTCATGGGCAATTAACTGTCTGGCAAGGGCCATTGCCTGAGCATTACTCCCAAATATAACGGCAAGGGGAATCTGATCCGGATCTGATTTTTTGGCAGGGGGTCTTGCCTCATGCACCATAAACAAAACACGCTTAAAAAGGAGCGGACCAATAAACTGATTAAGAATGATAACCGCAACCATCATGGTAGCAAACTGTGCCCCCCAGCCGGGAAATTCAACCGCCACTTCCTGAGCCAGCCCCAGTCCCACTCCGGCCTGAGTTACATAGGCCATCCAGCTGATACGCCCTCGCCTAACCGACTCTCCTGACAAGAGTGAGCCTGTAAAAGCACCGATAAAGATCCCTGCAAGGCGAACAAAAAACAAAATTAACGCAGCCAGCCAAATACCACCCAAGGTATCTATCTGAATAGAGGCACCAACCAGACTAAAAAAAACAAGAAAGATATAGGGGTTTAAGGTATGTATGGCTTCATTAAATTCGTTTTTGAGATTACCGGTATTGGTCATAAGAAAACCAGCCAGCATACATACCAGTAATGGCTCTATTAATACTTCTATCCCCCACATCTCATGGGTATAATATCTCAGATAAGCACTACCATAAAAAACACCATACCCCAGTATAAGTAAACCACTAAACTTAAACCCCTGGGAAAACCGAAGCCGAAAAAGAACCTTAAGGAGCATACTGAGTATATATCCTATACCAAAAGCCGCGCTAAATTCTCCGGCAAGCAATATTAAAAACCATAAATCAAACGGGATTTCTGTGAGGATAGCATCGGCAATAGAAGAGTTAAGGGCAAAAAGGCTTATTACAACCACATCCATGATAACCGTTACCCCAAGAGCTGCCTGGGTGAAGGGACCCCTGGCTCGCAATTCTTTGATAATGGCAACTGCGGAAGAGGGGGAACGGGCTACAAGAATAGCCCCGGCCAAAATTGAAACGGCAAGCCGAGAATATTTCGGCATATCTTGCATAAAGGGTATAATGCCAGATATATAATAGACAGAAACCGCACCAAGGCTAAAGGTGAAAAACACAAGACAAAGCGTCATCCGCCGGATATTTTTAAGTTTTGGCCGAAGTTGTTTCAGACTGAGTTCACCTCCGGCTGCAAAAGCAATAAAGGCCAAAGAAAGCTGTGACACCCAGGCTAAGCTCTCAACATCATTTTTAGAAAGTATTCCCAATACATAAGGTCCGGCAATGACCCCTGCCACCAGGTACCCACTTATTAACGGAAGGTGAAAACGCTTAAAAAAGGCCCCAAACTTTGAAGATGCCATAGAGATAAGCAATAGTGTTAGCGCAGTAATTATTTTTTGAACAACAAAAGCCATGATGACATTTCCGGGGTGACTTTGGTAAATAAAAACAAAACCAGTAGTAACTCCTGCTAAACACCAGTAACTGGAATAGCCACCCCTATCATTACAATATTACATTACCCTTGGGAAATCAAGAACTATCTCATTTTTATAAATACAAACCTATTTTGGTGTATTTCCATCAGGGGATATGGTATGGTCTTCCAGTTCAAACAAAGGACGGGCGTTCGCAAGTTGCGTTAGTGAGCCCATGAGAAGAATAACATCGCCTTCCATAAGCTCTTCTTCCCCACTCGGTCGCACTATGGTTCCAGAATCTCTATCAATGGCTACAATAAAGGCCCCTGTATCTTTCCCAAGATCTGTATTTTGAATTGAGCATCCATCCAGAGCCGAACCTTTTTGAATAATATTCTGAATGGTATGGAGTTCCTGAATTCTGCCGGGTATTTTTTCATCTTTTTTAAGCAGGATTGCTTTGTCTTCCTCTTCAATGTCCTCGGGACTAAGATTCTGGCTGAGGGTATGTATCCCCTGGATGTAGATGTTATTAAAAGCATCCTTGAAAAAATAAACAAGAAGACCAACGATAGCTGCCAAAAGAAACAGCAGATTCCAGGTCGGTAAAATGGCGGCGCTGAGTATGCCTCCATAAAGAATGAGCACTCCAAACCCGATCAACAAAAATATATTGGCTAAAATGGTGCGAAGATTTTGATATTGGCTGCCTCCCAGATTTTCAGTAATTCCCAATTCAGCCAAAATCATCCCGAAAGCCTTCATTTTTTTGATCAGAGGTAAAATAATGGGCATTGAACCAAGGACCGCTGTAAGCCAAAGAGCGGTTTCAAGCCATGGTATAAACTTTGGTGGAATTGGAAATATAGTGGGTAATACCCTGGCAAGAAAAAGAGCAATTAAAAATGCACTTGCAATAAGCATTATAAAAATAACCAATTTGAAAGAAATATTTTTGAGAATATTCTGAACAGCATGACTGTGGCTCCGCTCCCTGAATCGGGTATTCCATTTATAATAAAGATCGATATAAGACAAAAGAATTGCAGGAGCTCTCCGGAGAATAAAATGCGCAAAGGGTTCTGAAAAACGGATAAACAACGGTGTTGTTATCGTTGTGAGAATGGATACACTTATAACAATTGAGAACAGTGATTCATCAATAACACCATTTGATACGCCAAGGGCAGCTATCACAAAAGAGAACTCCCCTATTTGGGCCATACCCATACCAACCTTTAATGAGGAGGTGAAGTCCCTACCAGCAATAAAGGCACCCAGAGAACAAAGTATGGACTTCCCCATTATTAACAATAGAAAAATGATACCTACAGTGCCCGGATGGCTGGCTATAGTAGATGGTTGGATCATCAAACCCACTGATACAAAAAAGACCGCGCAAAAAAGATCACGGATAGGCGCAATAATATTTTCTATTCGCCAGACAGCTTTGGTCGATCCTAATATGGCACCCATAATAAAAGCACCTAATGCAAGACTGTATCCTAAGGCTGCAACCACCATACAAAACCCAAGACAAAGACCGAGGGACAGCATCAAAAGAAGTTCATCGTTTTTATAAGAGGCTACAATATTGGTGATCTTAGGAATTACCAGTAATCCAACGACCAAAGATGAGGTGAGAAATACCAGAAGATACGCCAGCGTAGGCAGTGAGGACATGCTAAAAAGACTTTGACCTGCTGTGGCTCCTGAAAGGAGAGTAATAATCAAAATGGCAGCAAGATCTTCCACAATCAGCATACCAAATATCATTTCGGCAAAGGCCTCTTTTTTCAGATTCATATCTGACAGGACTTTTATTATTATCGTTGTTGAAGAAATAGCCAATATAGCACCAAGAAACATACTCTCGCCCTGGTCCCATCCCATAACACGCCCGAACATGTTGCCAATAACCAGCATTCCACCAATTTCAACCGCTCCGGCCAGAAATGCCGCCACTCCAACGCCCTTCAGCCTGTTGAGATTGAATTCCAGTCCAAGACTAAAAAGAAGAAACACCACACCCAACTCCGAAATGGCATGTATATTCTCTTTGCTGCTAATGATACCCAAAGACGTAAAATGCGGTCCGATTATAAACCCGGCAAAGATATACCCAAGAACAACCGGCAATCGGAAACGGTGAAAGATAATGGCAGAAACCGCAGCAACACTAAGGATCACAGACAAATCAGTAAAGAAGGCAGAATGTTGCTCTATCATAATCAATTATATTCAGATTACCGGTGTATTGATGTCCTCTGAATTTTTCCTATTAAAGGTTTCCCCTATTCCTTAAATTGTGCTGTTACTTATATATAATAACAACGAGGCCCCGGATCAGTTTTAAATGCATTTTCTTTTCTTATTTTCAACTCGGTTTCCACTTATAGGCCTAACATTTAAACTTGAGATAGTCATAAAGATGTATAGTCTATTAAACTACTGTTCTTTGTCGGTTAAGATTCTTCTTTGAGCAGATACAATTTTCTGATTAAATCAACCAGTTCATTAATGCCGGGAGGCAACTTGAGATAATCGTGGGCTCCCAACTTCATACCACGCAAAGCGAGTTGATTCGAAAAACTATCTGCCAGAAGAATGACTGCAATATCAGGAAAGTACTTCAGTATATTT
>JADFYW010000126.1 GCA_015232855.1 Fibrobacteria bacterium | reverse complement strand
CGGTAGGCATTGACTAATTCTGGTATCTTTGCTTTAATCCGGTTCCACTTTCCAAAGCCATGGGTAGGGAACAAGTTTTTGGCCGTTTGCTGAGTGAGTGTACTTCCCCCTCTTCTGATTGCCAGAGATTTAACATTGTCCAGCATTGCGTAGAGAATGGCCTTGAAATCCATTCCTCCGTGCTTAAAGAAGTTTTTATCCTCCGCAGAAGTAACGGCATGTATGAGAGTGGTGGGAATTGAGTCATAGGAGATATAGTCCCGGTGGATATCTTCAAAGAAGGTCCCTATACGGCTTTTTTTGTCTCTATAGTAAACAGTACTTTCTTTGGAAAGAATACTCAGAATACCTTCCCGGGTAAAAAGACCATCGGGATTCTGATGCACTGAATACTGGAATAATCCAAAGGGAATACTGAAAATAATAAGCAAGAGAGTAAAAAGAAGGAGTACTTTTTTTAACGATTTTTTTTTCTTTAGATTTTGCATGCACCCTGAAGGTAAAATTACCGTAGGAAAAGGAAAAGGATAAATCCAGTTGATAATAAAATCGGATTTTTTTCTTTAGGTATACTAACAAAATCAGACAAAAATAATTAATTTTACGCTTATCCGAAAAGGAGGGGTGGCCGAGTGGCTGAAGGCGATGGTTTGCTAAATCATTGTAGGTTTAACGCCTACCGCGGGTTCGAATCCCGCCTCCTCCGCAAATTTTTTATTTAAGGCAAGTTTTTTTTCCAGAAGTCTAGTATCTGGGTAATATTGGCTTGCAGGGCTGAATTAGGGTTTGGTATTATATATGAGGATGAAAAATTCTTTTATATACATTTCCCCCTTTTTATTGCTGGTTCAAGTTCTTTTTTTTTCAAATTGTGCCAGAAATGGACTTTATCTAATTAAAGACAAGACTGGTAAGGTTGTTGAAAACTGTACTTATGAAAATAACAGGCCAATAAGCGGGCTTTGTGTAACGCGATATCCCAATAACCGGAAGCGATTAACTGCGAATTACCGGGGTGGGAAGTTAGATGGCGTATTTATTGAATATTATCAGGATGAAAGTAAAAAAAGACAAGGTTCCTATGTAAATGGTTCACTTCAAGGTGAGATTGTAACCTGGGATCAAGGTGGTCAGAAACTGCATAGCATTTGTTATCAGGGGGGGACACTTGACGGTCCTTTTACCTATTGGTATTCCAATGGAAAGCAAAAATCAAGTGGGAAGTATATTTCTGGAAGACCCCATGGTACTTTTTATCAATGGGATATCAAGGAAGTTAAGCTTCTCGAAGTAGAAACCTCCAGTGGCAAACTGAATGGACAGTATATTTCCTGGTTTAACAATGGAAATGTTAACACAAAAATTCCTTATGTGAATGGTAAAATAGAGGGTAAATCCCAGGAATACTATGTTACCGGGGGGAAATTTAAAGAATGCAGTTATGTATCCGGTCAGTTGCATGGCAGTTGTCTCAGTTGGTATCCAAGTGGTATCATGCGCATCAAAACAAATTATAATAGGGGTGTTCTTGAGGGCGAAAGTCTATTTTGGAATCGTAACGGCGTGTTGTATACTACGCAGGATGTACCGAGTGACGCACCCTAATCAGCACATCATAAAGGATCTGTCAGCAGACCGTTTGCGAGAGGGATCTCTGCGGGTGATTATCCTTTTAATAGTATTCTTTGTAACCGCTATCTTTGTCGGTTGTACTGTACAACCCGGTAAGTATTGTACGGGATATCATATTTCCCAACAGTTTAGTGGTATTGGTGTGGTATCAGACAAGGTTGAAGAAAAGTTGAAAAACAAAGCTCGCTCTTTTGCTGATATTATAAGTAATGTATATCTGGGTGCACTGAGTAAGATTTCTTCTGATGTCTTACTCAAGCTGATTTCTGGAGATTCGCTACTTGTATTTACGGAAGTGATTAATACCGTGATTAAGCCTGAGGGGCCATTAACCGAAGTATTTGTTGAGCAAGTCAATATCGGGTCAGCCAATGATAACGTCCTTAAAAAAGAGGCTCTTGACTATTATGAATATGTCCGTTTTGTCTATAAAATCCATGGGAAAATTGATGCCCGACTGGAGGTTTTTTTAACCGGGCAGTATGGGGGGGTAAAACTTGGAGGGATACGGCTTAAACCCTGGAAACAATGCTATGAACCGTTATTTTCTTTTGATTGGGTACCTGTGGTAAGATATAATGCTGCCTCCCTGGTAAAAGCACAGGTCGGTTTTATCCAACAATCTGAAAAGAGCCAGGTACTCTTGCCGCCTTCCCCTAAAAGCCAACCAATCCAGGAGACGAAGGAATGATATATCGACATCTTTTCCTTGGTTTTCTGCTTGTATTTCTTTCTATCGCTTCGGGAGAGGAAACTTTGGGAGGGGAGCTCACCGGAGAAATCCGACTGGTTCCCGATTATTACCCTTATCGCACTATTTCTGATGTGATTGTAAAAAAGGGGGCGCGTTTGATTATTGACGCGGGTGTGGAAATAAAACTGCACAAAAATCACAGTTTTATTATCGAAGGTGTTTTGCAGGTTAAAGGGACGAAACAAAAGCCGGTTACCTTTACCTCATATCTTGATGAGAAAGGTGATTGGAGCCTCCGGCGTTCCCGTAAACCCTCGGCTGGTAACTGGCAGGCCATCCGGTTCAATAGCCGGGAGCTTTCCGAGTTGGAAAATTGCGAGATTAAGTATGCCCAGTATGGTATTTATAGTACTGAAGATAGCAGGCCTCTACTCCGAAATGTTACGTTTACGAGCTGTACCTTTCCAATTCGTGTTGAAGGGAGCAGTCTTCCCCTGATTAGTTCTATTAAGTGCTTTAATTCAGGCACTTCGGGTATTATCCTGAGTGGCCATACTTCCAGGAATATGACTTTACTTCCCTTTTCTATTACCGGACTCCCTTACCTTATCAGTGAAAAGGATTTTTCAGTGCGCGGTGGTGATACTCTTGTAGTTCCGGGAGGAACCATCTTCAAGGCCATGGGTGAAAATGCTGATTTTGAGATTATTGATAAAGCGTATGTGGATTTTCAGGGAACCTCTCAGACTCCTATTGTTTTTACCTCTATACATGATAATAGTATTGGGGGAACTACGGGTAACGGGACTCCTGGTCCGGGAGACTGGGGGTGTATTTATATATATAATGGGAGGGCTTATCTTGAGCATTGTGTGATAAAGTTTTCCCAGTTTGGTATATCTTCTCATCAGAACAGTTCACCTGAAATTAATAACTGTATCATAAGTAATAACAACTATCCTCTGAGAATAAACGGCAGTAGTTTCCCTGTATTTGGAAAAAACCGATTTTCTTCAAATGTACATGATGGTATCTTTTTGGGAGGACATACGGAGTACAGTGATACCATGCCCTCTTATGAGGAAACGGGCCTTCCCTATTTCATATCTGAAAAAGATTATTCTGTTAGTGAGGGAGATACTCTTTATGTTCAGGCAGGTACTATCTTTAAAGGTGTATCCGAAGATGCTGATTTTGAAATAGCAAAAGGAGGAGCGGTACACTTTGCCGGGACCAAAAAAAAACCAGTGGTCTTTACCAGCATTAATGATAATGAAACCGGGGGTATTACGGGAAATGGTCTTCCGACCTCAAACGACTGGGGAAGCATTTATGTGTATGGAGGGCATGCTGTTTTAGAAAACTGTATTGTCAGACACTCATCCTTTGGGGTATATGCCAATCAAAATAGCCATCCCCTTATTAAAAACTCCCGGTTTACCCGCTGTCAATTTCCTCTCAGGGTCAGCGGTGTCAGTTTCCCGGAATGTCGGTTTAATAGTTTTACTCAAAATGATTATAACGGAGTTTTTTTGAGTGGGCAGACTTCTGGGAACGCAATCATACCTGCACTATCAAAGATTCAAATTCCCTTTTTACTTACCGACAAAAAGTATGTGATTTCTAAAGGCGATACCATACGGGTTTCACCGGGAGCAGTGTTTAAAGGACTGTCTCTATCCTCTTTTTTTGAAATTTCTCAGCATAGCCTTGTTTTATTTGAGGGTACGAAAGCAGATCCGATTATTTTCACCTCTTTCCACGACAACAGTATTGGCGGAAAAACTGGTAATGGGCGTCCCGAACCTGGGCAGTGGGGCAATATCCATTTTTATGGAGGAGAGGCCGTTTTTAATTTTTGCGAATTTCGCTATGCAGATTATGGCCTTTATCTCTATAACAATAGTGGTCCTGAGATATCAAATTGCCTGTTTCAGGCGTGTATTTATCCTCTTGTGATTGATGGCAGTAGTTATCCGCTGCTCTCTGCCAATCGGTTCCGGGATAATGATAATCGAGGTATTTTGCTCACCGGATACACCGCCCTGAGCGGTACCCTGCAGGCTTATTCAACCACGCAACTCCCTTATATTCTTACCAATAAAGGCTTTACTGTGCAGCGGGGCGATAGTTTGTTTGCGGAACCAGGATGTATTGTTAAAGGAAAATGCTCCGGGTCATTTTTCAAAATTGAACACGGAGCCACGGGGTTATTTGCCGGAGAAAAAGAGAAGCCAATTGTTTTTACTTCTGTGCGTGATAATACTATTGGTGGAAAAACGGGTAAAAGCCCCTCAGCTGCAGACTGGGAAACGGTGATGGTAGATGGAGGACGGGGCGTGTTTGAATATTGCCAGATAAAATATGCCAGCAGCGGGATTTCTATTGCAAAGAATGGTCGCGTGAACATAGAAAATTGTGAATTTTCATATTGTGATTATCCCTTACAATTACATGGTAATGCCAGGCCGGAATTCAATGGTGTTACGTTTACCGACAATATACATAGGGGTATTTATCTCAGTGGCCGGACCAGCGGCGACTTTACGTTGCCATCCTTTAAAGAGACGGGGCTCCCTTTTATATTACCCGGGCCTTTCTGGATATCACGAAAGGACACGCTTTCGGTACCTGCTGGCAGCAGATTTGTGGAAACCGCTGACAGTGCAGGTATTTTTGCAGAATATACCGGATATGCATTTTTAAAAGGAACTCTGGAATCCCCTGTTCTTTTTAAGCAGAACGGTGAAAAGACCTTTCACGCTATATGGAATAATCCGGATAATTAAGGACCAACCTTCACTCAGAATAAGTAAACTCGCAAAGCCGCAAAGAAGAAGGAATTAGTAATATTCCTTCTTCTTTGCGGCTTTGCGGTGAAAAGGATGTTAGAAAAATATAAAGGTGACCAGCAAGAAGATAGGAGTGAGAATACCGAATGACCACAACATATACCCAAAAAAGCTGGGCATTTTTATTTTGTTCTCTTCTGCAATGGAACGCACCATAAAGTTGGGCGCATTGCCGATATAGGTATTTGCTCCCATAAACACGGCTCCACAGGATATGGCTAGCAGGGTTTGTGGGATTTTATGCATCAATACCTGGGCATCGCCGCCGGCGGTATTAAAAAAGACAACATAGGTAGGGGCGTTATCCAGAAAGCTGGATAAAATACCGGTACACCAAAAGTACATGTAATTTACCGGACCGGCCTCGTTGTTTACACTATTTATGATAGGTGCCAGGGCCCCGTCTGAACCAGCTTTTAAGATTGCGATTGCAGGAACCATGGTAATAAAAATTGTGGCGAAAAGCTTTGCAACCTCGACAATAGGTTCCCAGGTGAATCCATTCCCTTCCCGGGTGGATTTTTTAGTTATTTTAAGGGAAATAATCGCAAGGAGTAATAGAGTAAAAACTTGGAACAACACTCCTTTGGTCATCAGACCGGTACCGTAGGCCTTGATAATTACATGATCAGGATTGTTAATGTTTGCATTCCATATACCGGAGATTACCACCGCAGCTACAACCCCAAGCAGTAAAAGAAGATTTCCCTTTCCTTCGAGGCCAAGGGGTTCTTTTGTTCCGTCTTCAGGTGGAATGCTTTCTTTTTTATACAGCAGGGTGTCTATTATAAAATAGAGAACAAGGAGTATTACACTCACAAAAAGCATAGGTAAAAACATGTGTGTTGTGGTCCAGAAAAAACTCACTCCTTTTAAAAAACCTAAAAACAGGGGTGGATCTCCAAGGGGCGTCAGGGAGCCACCAATGTTGGCCACCAGAAAAATAAAGAATACAATGGTATGTACCCGATATTTTCTCCAGCTGTTAGCGCGGATAATGGGCCTGATTAAGAGCATGGCTGCCCCCGTTGTACCCATCCAGGAAGCGAGAACGGTTCCCAGAAGTAATATCACCGTATTGACCATAGGTGAGCCCCTCAGGCTACCGGTAAGTCGTACGCCACCGGCAATAGTAAACAATGCTAACAAGAGGATGATAAAAGGAATAAACTCTCCCAGGTATACTTCCATAATATAAAAGACGCCCATGTGAAAGCCGTTAAAGACCATGAAGGGAACCATGAAGGTTATCCACCAAAATAGAGATATTTTGCCATAATTGTGGTGCCAGAAATGGGGAAGGACAAGGGGAAAGACCGCTATAGAAAGCAGAATACCAATAAAGGGTAAAATCCACCATAATGAGACATCACTTCCATTGAGATGTACATGGTGCGTCCCGTGATGGGAATCCGCTTCTCCCTGGCTTGTGTGGCCTCCTTCAGCCTGTTGTTCATGAGTATTCGCGTTGTTGTGCACGGCTCCTGTTTCATGGGACTCATTGGGTTGGGTCTGTCCATGTTCTGCCGAAGCATCATGCGTTACCTCTTTATGAGAAGTTTCCTGGGTAGGGGTCTGTTGGGCCGTATCTATGGCAGGAGAAAAGGAATAAAAAATTCCAGTGAGCATACAGGAAATGAAAAGCTTTTTAAACATAATTGTACTCCCAATACTATTTTTTTTTCATTGTATCAAAAAAGATTGGATAATAACCAACAATAAAGTGTTTTTTTCGTTCTGGTTGATGAGAAAAACGAGTCCTGATTGTATTGCAAATCAGTCGATAACAACAGGTCAGGTTTTTTTCCTATACAGAAAATAAAAGGGGGCTCCAATTATCGCAACTATTATGACAAAAACATGGAAAAACACCAGAATTTCTCCGCCCTTGGAAACATTTATCAAAGAATATAAAGTATGAGCCGCTGCTTCTCCCACCCCTATGCCCCCCGGAGAAATAGGCAAACCGTTAATCATCATTAAAACAGGGACAACAAACCCGTGTTTAATAATGTTTAACTCAATGTCGAGGCCTAAAGCAGTAAAATAGAAAATCAGTATAATACTGCCATGAATAACCAGGGTTAACAAAAGAGAAGCTAAAAGTATCCGGGGATAATTGCGGTATACCTGGATGGCATCAAAGAGGCCTTTTAAAGCTTTTTTACCAGGAAGTTTACCAATGAGTGGATGGTTTAAAACCATAAGAGCGAAAGGGCTGAAAAAAAGGATAATGAGACTGGTTAGAATAAAAAACATGGTCAGGTAAAAAAAACAATTCCATTTTAAAATCGGATGGTAAAAAGCCATTTTCCAATTTAGAAAGACACCGGTTATTCCCCATAAAAGAAGACCATAGGCTCCGACTATTCTGTCCATCAGAATTGAAGTAAGGGCAAAGGCCTTTTTAGATGTGGTGTCACGATAAATATAGTATCCCTTTACAAAGTCTCCGCCGGTTCCGCCAGGTAAAATGGTGACAAAAAATAAGCCAATCATATGCAAAGAAAAAATATTGGAAAAGCCTATTTTGTTATGGCCACATCTTACTAATATATACCACCTGAAACCCGCTAGAACCGTTAAGAACAGATAAAAACAGAGGGCAGTCGCAATATAAAAGGGATGGGTAAGTAGAGCCTGTTTAATAAGAGCAGGGCTTAAGCCGCCCTTTGCTATGAGGAAATATATAATGAGTATCCCTAAAAGGGGCTTGATGAGATGTTTAATAATTTTCATAATTGACAAGGGTGTGATTAAGCTAACAGTGTATTATTAAGGATGCCTCTTTTGCAAAACAATAGTGGAATAAGTGAGGAAAATTTTAAAACAATGTGGTCTGGAATATACTTACAGGCTGAAAACTACGCCGGTGGAAAGGGGTCGGGCCGTGTTTTTTCAGAGCTTTAATATGTTCTGCAGTACCGTAGCCTTTATTTTTTTCAAAATTGTATTGGGGATACTTACTATGTAATTTTTTCATCTGCCTGTCTCGGGTAACCTTTGCCAATATAGATGCTGCTGCCACTGACGCTGATAGTGCATCTCCTTTTATGAGACATTGCTGCTTTCTGTCAAGGTTGGGAATATTATGATTTCCGTCAACAAGTACCAGACCCTGGGTGCAGCCCGCAGATTGAATTGCTCGTTTCATGGCCAGGAAAGTAGCCTGGAGGATATTTACTTTATCAATTTCTGTGCAAGTCGCCTCACCTATTCCCCAGAAAAGAGCCTGTTTTTTGATGATAGTGAACAGTTTTTCTCTCTTTTTTTCGCTTAATTTTTTTGAATCATTTATCCCATCAAAGGGCTCCTCCAGGTTTAATACTACGGCGGCTGCCACAACATTTCCTGCTAGTGGTCCCCGTCCTGCTTCATCAACTCCAATTATGAGCCGGTGCTGCAAGACAAGATTTTTGTCATACTTCCAATTATCTCCCATAGGAAAGAGCTTTTTCATATCGGGTGAATTAGTCAAGAGTGCTCTGCCAAAATGATTTTAAGCCGCCAATTTTATTTTGTTCCGGGACCAGTAATCCGTCTGCATAACCTTTTACCACTTGCCACAACCAGGTGTGTTCCAGTTTTAATACCCGGGCTGCTAATTCTTCGGGGCCCTCTCCAGGAGTTACGGAAAGAGATTTTTGCAAGAGGATAGCGCCGTCATCATAAACTTCATTTACTAGATGGACTGTTATTCCAGAATACCGGCAACCTTTCTTAATAACACCTTCATGGACAAAATGGCCATACCAACCCTGACCGCCAAAAGCCGGTAAGAGGGCGGGATGGATATTAATTACCCTGTTTGGTAGTCTTTTAAGGACTTTTTTCGGGACTGATTTCATATAACCCGCCAGCACCAGAAGCTGGGGATTGTATTTATCTATCAAGTCCAGCATCTTTTTTTCAACACCTTTATTATTTCCCTCAGTTTTACAGCTGACATGATAGGTGGGAATCTGGTTATCTCCTGCTGTTTTAAGTGCCTGGGAAAGACTGCTATTCGAAAGAACAAAAGCAGGTGATGCTTGAATGTCTCCATGCTGCATTTTGTCCAATACTGCTTTAAAATTTGAGCCCCGTCCTGATACAAAAAATGCAACACGGTAGTCAGAAGATTCGGTCATAGTTTCATCCCTGTCTTAAAAAAATGAAATAATAAAGTAGGTAGTTTTATGGGACATAATTTAACTATTAAGGTCGGCTGTTAATTTTTTAGTTTAATATCATTAAGCCCATGGATATTTTAATAGTGATTCATTAGATTTCAGTTGTACCCTAACCCGAAAGTGCATATAAAAAGCCTCTCATCTCTAAAAATGCTTAATTCTAAATGGTATAAAAGTACTTTTTTTTTGTTTTGCACCTTTTTCCTTATGGTTTCAGGATGCCGTGAGACTATACGACGGGTTGAACACTATCAGAATGGTGCGAAGAAGAAAGAATGGACTGTTCAGAAAGAAGAATCCGGAGAATACGTAAAACACGGAAATTATCGCCTCTGGTATAAAAATGGGCAAATCAAGTCCACTGCACCCTATAAGCGGGGTCTTAAACATGGAAAAGAAAAAAAGTGGTTTAAAAATGGAAAAATTCAATATGAAGGCGAGTATCAACAAGGCCACCTTGTAGAAGAGCGACAATGGGATGAACAATCCCGGACTGTGGCCCATCGTACATTCCGCATAGTTACCAAATATTTTGACAGTATCCCGGTAACTTCACAACCTCAAAAAATTCGGGAACGGTATTCTGTGTTAATAGGCAAGGAGGTTAAACATGGATCTTACCGGGTATGGCATGTAAATGGTCAGGTAGTGGTATCCACGGATTATTTCTTTGGTAAAAACCATGGTTACTATCGGGAGTGGTTTCCTAATGGTGAACAAAAAATTGAAGGGAAGTTCTTCCATGGGCAACGGGAAGGCGTTTGGCGGAGCTGGTATCAAAACGGCAAACCCCAATCTCAAATTGTGTTTAAAAAAAACCAGAAAAACGGTTTATTCCGGGGCTGGCATCCAAATGGCGTTTTAAAAGAAAAGTACAATGTGAAGCAAGACACCCTCTACGGAAAGTATTGTCTTTGGTATCCTGATGGACAGTTAAAAGAAAAAAAATATTATAAAGCGGGGGTGTTAAACGGGCCATTTACCACCTGGTATGCCAATGGCCAGGTTAGGAGAGAATGCCACTGGACAAAGGGAGCTACTCAGGGGGTTGTAAAAGAGTGGTATCCGGATGGAAGTATACGGGCGCTAACCACGTTTAAAAACGGAGAAAAGCATGGCCGTATGCAATCCTGGTACGACAACGGGATAAAATTTATTAACGCACATTACCACCAGGGGAAACTTCATGGCTCTTATTCATGGTGGACAAAGGCGGGAAAGCCGATCTCTGAAATTCTTTATGAAAATGGTAATTCCATGTCTAATACCCTGGAAGAAAGAATTAAAAGTATGCTGGACATAAAAAGTGAGAGGGTTCCACTTCAATACAGAGGCTTTTATTGGGGAATGGATACCGGTGAAGTTAAGGCAAATCTTTATCGTTCCAGGGGATTGCTTATTGGAGAAACTCAAGCAGAGTTAAAAGCAAGTATACCCTTTACAGCACTTAAAGACAGTATTCGTGTCCATGTAAAATTTGGCTTTAACAAATGGGGTGAATTATGGGATATGCAGTTTGATTTTCCGGAAGGTGGGAATAGCCTGTTCCTTGAATTTTGTAAAGTTATTGAAGATGATTTGTATTATGAATTGGGTTTACCCCGGGTTAAACCTTCAATTGATAATTTGCCGGGTCTCCTGGCTAAAAGTCGGGAATGGGGGAGTTTTACTTTAGAAAAGGTCAATAAACCAGATATGGTCATTCATCACTCGGTGATAAAAGCCGAAGTGTATACGTTCAAAAAATCGGATTGGATTTCTTTTAGTTTTCAAAATAATTTACTGAAAGAATATGCCAGGGATTATAAAGAGGGCTATATCGTAACGGGTCCGGCTTATTAGAGGGTCTGGGTTAATTTAACAATGAGTCGTTCTTGATGTCAGCGAGTTTTCGACTGAGCGTTTTAAGTAGTTTATAAAAATATTTTCCTGCAAATATCATCCCGTTTTAAAAACAATAAAAATTTCGCCTGTTTTTTTGTCGGTGATTCTCTGTTCAACCATTTCTTCGGGGATGAAAAAGATTTCATCCGGATGTTGGATATGTATTTTTACATCATATTTTCTGATAAAATTCAATCGGCTCTGATTTAGTGATTTGAATACCCCCTTCTTTTTTTCAAGCTCAATAAATTTTCCAAAAGTATGGAATCGATGCCTGAAAATAAAAATCGAATCAATTAGATTTACTTCGCAGACATATCCAAGGGCAGCAATGTGTGTGCTAGTGATGGCATATTTGTTTGTAAATGGACCAAAATCCTGGGTTTTTCTGTGCCAGACAGTTGTGAGGATGATGTCGTGATCATATTGAGAAATAATTTCGGAGGTTTTTTGTAAATATTCTTCACTGTAATAATTATTGGCTGTAAGCGTGCGCGTCTCGGGTAGAACTCCTTTTATTTGAAGGACCATACAGAAGGTGTATATCAGTAAAACGATCAAAATCCTCAAGCGACTGATGAAGTTTTTTTGATAGTTCTTTAATAAGGTATCCCATGTTAAAATCAGTAGAAATGCGATCAGCATGTTAATCATGGGTAACGTATGCGAAAAAAACTGGATGGCTTCAGCAGAATGAAAAGCACCGAAAAAATCGCCATCGGCAGCCTGAGGCCGTATCAAAAAGCCATACATTGCCAGGCCTGAGAATATACAGGTACTGAATAACATAAACAATGGCGATAACACTTGTTTTTTGTTCTTATAACTTCTTTTGAAAAAAAGTATAATAATAAATATATAGGGAGAATAAAAAAACACACATTTTATGAGTGGCAACAACAACTTTCGTTTAATCCAATAAATATGAAAGCCGGTTGTTTGAGAAAGAGCGGATTTGAGAGTAACGATTTTTGTTTCTGGTTTGTCAACAGAATTGGAAAACTTATCAACTATATACCCAAGGTCAGGGCTGTAAAAGGCGGCAAATGAGAGGTACCATACAATCAAAAATAAAACGAATTTGTATTCGAAACTTCCTTTATGAAAAAGAATATGACGTAGCCAGGTAACAAAAACAAACAAACACAATCCGCCAGCTGCAGCTGGTAAGAGCGCAACATTCGCCATTGGCAGGCAAGCAAATATGATAATGGCGAAGCGAGTATGATTTTTGATGTATGCAATTAAAAAACATAAAGAAAAAAAAGATACCACAATCATTTTTTTAGTAAAGTGTGAGAAGAGAGAGGTGTTTAACAAGTTTAAATTCATGTAGTTTAATTTTTCAGAATCAAAACCAGGTAAGTGGATGCACCCCACAAATAAAAGAGTAAAGATAAAAATAAAATCATAATATTTCAGGCGTTTATAATGTTCTAGTATACATAAAAGTCCTGTAAATAGCGCTACACCAAAAACGGGGATTACAACAAGTAAAAAACTGAACATCGGAGAATTGCGAAAGAAAGAGGAAATGAAACCGATGAACCATAGCTCAAAATAATGATAGGGGATATGCCTGTTTCCATATTCCGGAAAGATTAGGTTGATGTTATTACCGCCTTCAATTCCCGTTGTATTATTAATAAAGGCCTGTTTTGCATAGTAATAAGTATCAAGATGTGGATTCAGAAGATTGCCATACATGTCAAAATTAAGGCTGACCTGAACAAGAAAAACAGGAATTACCAGTGCGAAAAGTGTGAGGGTCCCGGAAAATATTTGCTTAATGTTAAGTTGTGCTATTCTTTTTAATGAAAAGAGTTTCTGCCGTGATTTTGAGAATAGAATGAGATAAAGTGGAACAACGAGGAAGAAAATGTTTACAGTTTCAAAACTGGTTTTAATAAGAGAACAACATACAATCCAGGCGCAGAAACCAGTTGATAATTCACAAAACAAAGTTAAAAATTTGGTATTTTTTAAATGATCCGGTGAGTATAAACAATACAGGATTATGTGTCCGGTGATTTTAAAAGCAGCTAACGAAATAAGCAGGAATAAAAGGTTATTTAAAATGTCTATCATGTGTCAGGGATTGGCCGGTTTATTCTTTATCAGATGACTTTTATGCTCGTTTTTTGTATGGATTTGGTCTTATTAATTTACATATTTATTTACGTGATTTTTTATTTAATGTTGGCAGCCTTGCTGCTTTTACCTGGTTTCGACCGCCTTTTTTTGCCCGATAGAGGGCTTTATCTGCTGTTTGAATGACTTGTGAAAGATTCTGGGAGGTTTTTTCCCGCATTGCCACTCCGGCAGAGAGTGTTACCCGGATAGTTTTCCGGCCTGATTTAACACTGGATTTTTTGACTGCTATCCGCACCCGCTCAAGTATTTTGACCGCTTCTTTAATATGCTGCTGCGGAAAAAAAACAATAATCTCTTCCCCTCCATATCGGCATACGGTTCCATGAGGTACAATTTCTCTTGTGATGGTTCTGGCAGTATGAAAGAGCACATCATCACCGGCCTTGTGTCCATGGGTATCATTTACTTTTTTAAAATGATCAATATCAAGCATGGCGACAGAAAGGGGGGAGGAAGTGTTTATGCTGGACTGTTCAGAAATAATACTGTCACAATAAGTGCGGTTATAAATCTGCATTAAGGAATCATAAGAAACCCGGTGCTCCATTCGTTTGAGCCAGTGGATCAATATACCCAAGATTAAGAAGAGAGGAATAGCCGTAAAGACCAACAGTTCAAAGCCTTCTTTATTTGTAATCCACCAGGGAGCATACCAGCCTGCACTATTAATAAGAGTGCACCCCGATAAAATACCACCCAGATAAAATTCTTTTTTAATAAA
>JADFYW010000125.1 GCA_015232855.1 Fibrobacteria bacterium | reverse complement strand
GCCCAGGATATTTCTATCGGAAGCCTTCTCAAACCTGATTCTTCAATGATTATGCCTCCTCATCGGAAAACGGCCGTTGTTATTTCAATTGAAGAACAAATTGACCCGGGTCTTACTTATTTTCTCAAAAGAGCCATCGCTGAGGCTAAAAGCCAAAACCCGGACATCATCATTTTTAAAATTAACACCTTTGGGGGTCGTCTTGATGCTGCATTTGAAATTGTTGACCTCATAACAAGTATTAAAACATGTAGCACCTACGCATATGTCCAGGAAAAGGCAATTTCAGCTGGCGCACTCATTTCTCTGGCCTGTAATCGTATCGTAATGAATGAGGGTACGACTATTGGCGATTGCGCACCCATTATCCAAAGCCAGGAAGGCATCAAAATGGCAGGAGAGAAAATTGAGTCTCCCCTTAGGGCCAAATTCAGGAACCTGGCTGAAAAAAACGGATATCCCAGTTTATTAGCTCAATCAATGGTCAGTATAGACATGCATATTTACAAGGCTATGAAAAACAACAAAACCATTTACCTAACCGGTCAGGAATGGGATGACCTGGATGAAAAATCCCGTAAAGAGTATAAAAACAAAAAGACAGTGGTTGCCAAAGGCCAGCTCTTAACTATAACCGATACAGAAGCTGAAGAGTATGGATTTTCTATAGGATCTTTTAGTTCGATTAATGATTTTATGACCTCTCATAATCTTGAAGCAGAGGAAAATATTGTTTCAAACTGGTCTGAAGATCTGGTCCGAACTATTGGAAAATTTGCTCCTATACTTATGCTCCTTGGTTTTGGTGCTCTCTATATGGAGTTTAAAACACCGGGATTTGGAATTTTCGGAATAATAGGAATCAGTTGTTTACTGATTGTGTTTGGCAGCAAATATATGTCTGGTCTTGCT
This sequence comes from Fibrobacteria bacterium, assembly GCA_015232855.1. Classification (GTDB taxonomy): domain Bacteria; phylum Fibrobacterota; class Fibrobacteria; order UBA11236; family JADFYW01; genus JADFYW01. The sequence continues at coordinate 13,199 of JADFYW010000125.1, read as the reverse complement.
AATCACACCGAGCTTTTACTTCTCCTTGGTGGCGCAACCCTGATATTTGTAGAAATCTACCTGATGCCGGGGACCCTTATTTTCGGAGGTCTCGGCCTGGCCCTGATAATAGTCAGTTTAATACTCTCTATGCAGGCTTTTACCATCCCTGACCCTAATTTACCCTGGGAAAAAGACATATTGATGAACAATATTCTTCTCGTACTTGGTATAGCAGTAGCAAGTCTTATCATACCCGTGTTAAGTGTAAAATTTATTCTTCCCCACCTCCCTGGCAGTTTTCAGGTTGTATCAACTGCCACTATGCAAAATGCACATGTTGCCTCTATCCAGGAAAGTCATCCAGAAATTATTCCAGGCACACCGGGTAAAAGTACAACGATGCTCCGCCCCGCCGGTAAAATTCTTCTGAACAACAGGCGCTATGAAGCATCCGCGTTTAGTGGCTTTATCGAACCAGACAAACCCGTTGAAGTTGTTTCCATATCAGGTAATAAAATAATTGTAAAGGAAATAAGCTCATGAACAATCTTTGGATTCCCATTGTTATGCAACTTGGGGCCTTGCTTGTTGGTATAATAGAGGTCCTTATACCCTCAATGGGTATTTTAACAATAGTTGCATTAAGTCTCCTTGGTTACTCATGGTATTATATAGTACAGGAACTTCCTTCCATAGCTGCCTGGATATTCCTCATCGCTGATATAATCATCATTCCGATAACGATCAGGCTGTCGTTTTCCTTTTTGAGGATTAGCTCTCTAACACATAGTAAACAGCTCCAGAAAGGTTCTGGTTTAAATAATATGAATGAGCCTAAAACCGATTTATCCGGTAAAACCGGTATTGTAGATTACCAGCTGACTCCAACAGGCAAAGCCCTGATAGACAATCAACTCTATGAAGTATGTAGCGATGGAGAAGCCATAGATAAGGGACGAAAAATCCGTGTCGTGGAAGTGATTGGGAACAAAATAATTGTCGAACCAATAGATTAATAGCTACCTTTACATACATTATTGTGAGAATCATTCAACAAATATTGCCATAACACCAAAAGGAGATCAATATGCCAATGGGAATTTTATCAATTGTTCTAGGTATCTTTGGATTAGTCCTGGTACTCATCATTGCCTCATTTTTTAATCTGTGGCTGCAGGCTCTTTTTTCAAAAGCGGATATATCTATTTTTGCCCTCGTTGGTATGCGCATGCGGAAAATCCCCCCCCCGCATCATCGTAGAAGGAAAAATCATGGGTGTAAAAGCGGGCATTCCCTTAGAAACCGCTGATCTTGAAGCCCATTTTATGGCCGGAGGCAACGTATCCCGGGTAATTCAATCTCTGGTAGCTGCTGATAAGGCTAATATACCACTGGATTTTCAACGGGCTGCGGCTATCGACCTGGCCGGACGTAATGTTTTGGAAGCGGTACAAATGTCAGTTAACCCCAAAGTTATTGAAACACCTAATGTGGCAGCCATGGCCAAGGATGGTATTCAGCTGAAAGCCATTGCAAGAGTTACTGTACGGGCCAACTTAGATAAACTGGTGGGCGGTGCCGGTGAAGAGACTATTATTGCAAGAGTTGGTGAAGGAATCGTATCCACCATAGGTTCATCGATAAGTCATAAAAATGTTTTAGAAAATCCCGATTCCATCTCCAAAGCAGTATTATCCAAAGGACTGGATACCGGCACGGCTTATGATATCCTCTCTATTGATATAGCCGATGTTGACGTTGGTAAAAATATCGGTGCTGAACTTGAAACAGACAGAGCAGAAGCAGACAAAAAAATTGCTCAGGCAAAAGCAGAAGAACGGCGGGCTCTTGCTGTTGCTCTTGAACAAGAAATGACGGCCCGTGTTGAAGAAATGCATGCAAATGTGGTGAAAGCTGAAGCAGAAGTTCCACTTGCAATGGCGGAGGCTTTCCGTTCTGGTAACATGGGTATCATGGATTATTACAACATGAAAAACGTCGTGGCTGATACGGGCATGAGAGACCGGATAGCAGGGGATAAAGATTCAAATAAAGATAACCAGTAAAATGGTTTCGAATTCCCTGCCTGTCTGAACATTCATCTGTTCAGACAGGTACCGAAATAAAAACAAAGGAGCTTATTTTTGGAAAAGATTGTAATTGCAATAATCGTTCTCAATATAATTGCGTCCATCATTGCTAAAAGCAAAAAGAAAAAAGCTCTGGAATCGGCCACAGCAAAGAAGGATAAGGCCCCCCCCTCAAAACCAGACAGAACAAAAAGTCCAGAAAAGTTTTTTTCAAGCGATACCAAATCATCAAAAAAGCCCGCTTCAAAAACGCTTTCTAAATCACTAAGCACCGGTAAAAGTATCCTTCAGGAAGTAGCTAAAGAATTTGGCCTTGATTTGGAAGAAAATTCAACATTCAACCAAGCTCCACCTGTGCCGGTAACCAGAGAAATACATCAGGAATCAGGCCAAAGCTTTGATGATTATGGGTTTCAATCTGATATACCAAGGCACCATACGCAAAAAAAACAACCTTCTCTAGTTCATTCCAGCTCGAAAAAGAGCCCTGTTACTTCTACACCCAAAATCCCGAAATCCACAAACACCACCAGCGTTTCACCTCATTCTATTCAAAATTACTTGAAAAACAAAAAAACAGTCCGGGATGCAATTATTTTTAAAACAATCCTTGACCGTCCAGTTGCAATGCAAAAAAGGGGAGAAATTTTATGTCCCCTGCGAATTAGAAACTAACTCGCAGGGGAATAAGGACCTCTAATTTTCCACCTTCCATGGTCTTTTAGAGCAACACTCGAATACCTTCCCTGGTCTCTGAGTGGTGTTTATTGATGGTTTCATGACGAGAACCGAAACTAATGGACACAGGTTTGCCTCGACTCTAACTCTCCCGCGTGGACTCCTATTAATTCCGGTTCGTCATGAATGGTCTGTTGAACTTGCGTTCAAACAGTAACATCAACACCTCCGCCCACACCGGGTGAGCTGGTTCTGGGCAGGTCATGAACAAGTTTAAGAACTTGCTCCTCCTGTTCCATAGCTTTCTTTTGTACCGCAATACTTACAGAGGTATTAACCTGACTCTGTTGTAGTTGTGTGGTATCTTCAAGTTTCATCTCAAAATTCCTTCTAATAGTACTCCTTACCAGGTATATCGGCATAATAATCCTGAACTTTAGTTTTTTTCAAAAATTTTCTTTTATCCCTTCTGCTTACTACTAGTTATACCATCTTTGGACTCCCCTGTATCACAAAAAGCCAGCTCTATTCCACCAATTTTGCTAAAAAATGTGAGATGGATCACCTCTTTCTTCCTGGCATGTGATATGGATCACGCATGGGCTCCCCAACCCTAATCTCTTTCTTAACTCCGGACGATATCTAAAAATGAAAGGCCAAGTCAACCGGGAGGAAATCATGAAACAGACAGCAATTATCATCATCCTAACACTCACTCTAGCCTGCGGAGCCACAAAAGTTAGCGTTCTGGACCTGGAAGGCAGAGACCTCCCCGTAAAAGCATTAAAAAAGCTTTCTTACAAGCTTAAAATCAAACTGAATAAAACTGATGCCTATAGCGTAGTTAATCCTAAAATAATGCTGGAAACACTTAAAACACGCAATTTTAGCCTAACTAGCTGCACTTCCGGAGAATGTGTAGCAGAAATCGGACGTATTATGAAATCTGAAGCCGTAATTTCAGGCTCAATCAAAAAAATCGGAGCGTTTTATATCATCACTTTAAACGAAACCAACACCATTTCCGGCATGATTGAAAAAACAGTTGAAGAAAAAATGAGCTGTAATCCTTCATATATTATGACTACAGGCCTCAATAATCTTATAACAAAAATGACAATGACTCCTGACACCGAAGAAACAGAAATTTTTGATATTCCCGACCTGCAGGATGATGTTGAAGAAGAAAATACAGAAGTTGAAAACATTGAAAATTTGGAAATTCCAGACCTGGATAAGGAAGTTAAAACGAAAAAAGAAAATAATGAAGAAGTCACTACAAACAACCAGCCCTTTGAGCTTGCAAAAATGTTTGATTTTGCTTCAAGAAACTGGCAGCTTGTTATAAATTCTGGTATTCCTCACAAATTTGCAGATTCAAAAAATGGCTACAACCTCAGTGTTGGTCTTAGAGTACGCAACCATTATTTTGGTCTTGGGCTTGGCGATGTATGGAAAAATACAACAGTTGGGGAAAAGACTTCTTTTAAAGGTTACGGCTTCACGTATTTAAAAGGCGAAAACTTCACTAATTATTTAAGATTGAATGCTGGCTTTTCAATTGGATATTGGCACCTCAGTCAGAATGAAAACTTTAGCGACATCGTTGAAGAATATTATTTTGCTCCTAAAGTAAGAGCCGAAGTTGGAAAAATTGTAAACCTGTATGGCGAAATCGGACTTTTTGTTGGCCAGAATATGCTTCCTTATGCAAACGCAGGTCTTTCACTTGATATCTAAACCCGGACATCCTTTCATCCCAGTAAAAAAAGCCTGCCCTTTACGGACAGGCTTTTTTATTGAATCCAAACATACACGATAATCAATCAACCATGCGTACTATTGGCATCCAGGGCTCAATGCCGCCGTTATTACCACCGAAGCCATCACCATCTGCTTCAGTATGGCTAAGCTGCTTTAGTTCCCTTGAGTTTGAGGCGTCAAACACCCAAACCCCGTCATTTCCAATAACCGTAATCTGGCTTCCGTCTGCTATCACATCAAAAGCATGAAAACCGGTTTTATGGCTAAGCAGTCTGAGACTTTTAGGATTAGCAACCGAAAAAACCTTAAGCCCACTGTCCCCTTCACAGAGGTACAACAGAGAATCTTCAACAGCCAGGCCATGGGGATTAATCATATCATAAGCAATTATCTGCTGCGGCTTGTACAGATTTGAAACATCGATAATGTCCAGAGTATTAGCACCTCTTCTGCAGAAACTCCCACTCCTGAGAGTAACATAGGCAACATCACCTTCAACCACCACCGGATCACAACTGGTGATATGGGAATAGTTAGATGCAAAAGCCGGTGCAGCCGGGTTTTTGAGATCGTAAATATACATGCCGGTATTTGCTCCTATAAACAGGGCCTTATCCGTTTTAAAAATTGTCTCCAACCCCCAACCTACCTGAATATCACCCTCATCAGTCGGGTCAGCTTCGTTTGTAATATTAAACATATTCAAATAGTTATTATCAACGGCATACAGCCAGTCACTGCTGATTTCAAACCGGCTCATAGACCCGCCCTGCCCAAAACTATCTTTGGTTTGGCTTCTTGTAGTAATTGTATCAACCCCTCCCGCTTCCGCATTGGTTGCAAACACAACATCGTCATACATGATAATATAATTACCACAGTTCACTATGGTGTCAGTCTTCCAGGCGACAGCCATCCCACCCGTACTATCTATAACCGGGTGTCCATATTTATATACATGGGGAAACGCCTTGCGCAGCACTTTATGTGTTTTCACTTTTTTTGGATTGGAAATATCAAGAGCCACAAAATTGGAGTAACTATTGGCATACATCGTGTTGTTTTTTATTGCAATATCGATATTACCGGGCAAATATAAAAAAGCCACATGAATGGGATTCTCCGGGTCCGTATAATCATATACATGTACACCACGATTTATATCTCCCACATATTTATAATTTCCTTTCATGTAAATTTTTCCCGGATTTAAAAGATCCGCTGGTATATTTGTTCCTAGCAGGGCTTCATAAATAATTTTAGGCTGATAAAAGGGAGTGTATTTCACGTTAGTATAATAATACAGCTCTCCATTACCCGAAGGAGCAAAAGGTCTTTTCGTATCACTGCTTGTGCCAGAATCAACAACCGGTTCTATCTGTTTTAGACTATCCCAGGTAACTATGGCTTCCCGGCATTGCTCAGAAGTATCTTTTGTCCCCGGAATAATAATATCTTCAGGATCACCGGAAAAATGCATACCCCAAATCATTGGAGAGGACTGTTTAAGCAAAACCACACCTGATAAATCCACGTCTGTATTATTGCCCGTGCTATCTGGTTGGTAATCATCCGTAAAAACATTATCAATAACACATGACGAACTAAATAGAAAAACGGATATTCCTATTATAGTGGTTAATAACCTAAGCATCTTTACCTCCTGTTTTGGCCCCTCATACAGCTCCCTGATATTTGACCGGATGAGCCCATATGATTTTCTCTAAAATAGCTTTTTTTATGTCTTCCGAGTAGACTTGCCGATATTTTTATACACTACACTTCAAATAGAGTATAACACCATTCATAAAAATGATTTACACAATATATAGACATGATAAAACCATGTGTAATTGAGTTGTAATTTTAGTTTTACACTACACAGAATACACTTTGTATTCAACAAAAACTGAATCATAGACCAAAATTAAATTTTAAGAGGCCTTAATCAGGAATAATGTATTTCACGAGCTTCCCTTTAAGCCCGCCATTTTTTAAAAACTTTTGCCATTTGGGTTCCAGTCCAAGAGCAGGTATCATCTCCGGATTTCCGAAATACACAAAGGCTTCAGAACCCTTGCATTTCTTCAGGAATTCACCAAGTTTTTGATGCAGAGCCGGTACCATATCTTTATTTCCCATCCGTATACCATAAGGTGGATTACAAACAATCACGCTTTTTTTAGGAGGCTTAAGAGATTGAAAATCTGTACACGAAACAAAGATTCTTTTTCCGGATGGGAGAATTTCCAAATTTTTGAGTGCTGCCTGAACTGCATTCCGATCCCGGTCACTCCCCTCTATTAATCCGGTGGGGATATCCCGAACAGCCTTATCAGCCTGCTGTTTAACATTTTTCCAGACTCCTGCTTTATAGTCGGGCAGATGTATAAAACCAAAAGCCTTTCGCTGCCAGGCGGGAGGCGTTTTACTGTAATAAAGCGCAGCTTCTGCTAACAATGTACCGCTCCCGCACATTGGGTCATACAAGGGTCTATCGCCTTTCCAGCCACTCATCCGGACTATAGCTGCCGCCACCGACTCTTGCATAGGAGCTTCAGTTGACATCACCCGATAACCTCTCCGATGAAGGGAACCGCCCGAAGTATCTATGCTTACATGGGCTTTATTTTCCTGTATATGTAGATTAATCCATACATCAGGATTATCGGTGTCCACATTAGGTCGCTTATCATACTTTTCCCAAAAATAATCAGCAACAGCGTCTTTTAGACACAAAGCAGCATATTTTGAATGTTTGATAGCACTATGAGATACGGTAGCAGATATTGCAAAGGTCTTGTCTAACGAAAGAAAATCATCCCAGGGAATATTAACTGCAGTTCGGTGCAGGTATTTGGTACTATGACAAGCAAACTGCATCAGTGGAGCATAGATGCGCGTCGCCAGACCAGACATATAATTAATACGATACAAAGCATCTTGATCCGCATCAAAATTTACTCCACGATACACCGTTTGCGCTTTCCGGGCCCCAAGGTCCAGAAGCTCTTGTTTAAGTAAATTTTCTACTCCATCACAAACTGATGCAAAATAAGCTCCAAAGCGCTGATAAATAAATTGCTTTTTAATCGACATAGAAGGGAAGGTACTAATTTCTAAAGGGAAATTCTATGCTAAAAGCTGCATCCGGCAGAGCTTGCAGTCAAATTTAAGCCGGAAACGCCTGCGGTTATTTTCAATAAACAAGGGTTGCGTAATTCCGCTTGCCGCCAATGCTCCCGAGGTTTCTTTGATACACAACCCCATTTCATATAAAAGACAGAATTTTGTGGTCATAACTGCATCATCAGAATTTTCTGCACCCGTTTTCATTCCGTGTTTATCAAAAAACTCTTCGGCATGACGGTTAGTTATATTGCGAGAGCCCAAATCCGGCAAAGACGTTTCTGCCAAACCATCCCTTTGAAGATCACCCCGAATAAGGTCATAGGACTGAATCCGTTTAGTTTCGAGTAAAGACAATACGTCGCGGCGAAGCCCGTTGAGAACAGACTTTTTTATAAACAACATTTGGTTTAACGACAGCTTAACATGAGTCACCACAAAGCGACTCGTCCCGGTTTTCATGAGCTGCACCGTTGCCGTATCGCGCGCCAGGGTTTCATTATTTGCGGGAACGTTGTCGAGCGTACAATCAGCTTTAGCGCAAACTCCATCCTCGTCCGTTACTTCAAGACAAAGCCCTTCAGGCGTCTCTTTCAAATTAAATGATACATCCACCTTTCTCACCGCGGCAGCACTCCCCATCAACACCTGGGAAAAGCTATGATTCAAATTACGGTAGAGAGCAGTTCCTTCCGGAATTTTCGGCATATCTCTGGCGGTAACCCGCCCACCATCCGCCCGGTTCACTTTAAAGCCAGTGAGCCTGTTTTCAGTATCCAGAAAACAAAGTCCATCGTTATTATGTATAGCCTCGGGAGAATCAACCTCAATCCAGCCCCGCCCCTGACTCCTTACGGTACCCAGATACTGCCCCATTGCTTTGGGAGAATGGGGTGAAGTAATATCCGACTTTCTGCCATCAAAAAAATGAGTGATATAACCCCGGTTAAATGTTTTATCGGGATCCGGCGTAAAGCCGTATACCGATTTACCGGAAGAAGAGCGTGTAAATTCAGGACGTTTCCTGATAATATCGTCTAATTGCATACGGTACGAGGCGGTAATATTCTTTACATAAGCCTCATCCTTAAGCCGCCCTTCTATTTTAAAGGACGTCACCCCCGCACCCACCAGTTCACCAAGTCGCCCGGACAAATTGAGATCTTTTAAAGAAAGAAGATGTTTATCCCGCAGGAGCACTTTCCCCTTGCCATCAATCAGTCGATAATCACTACGGCAGGGCTGAGCACAGACCCCGCGGTTACCGCTACGGCCAGCTACAGCTTCACTCAGATAACAACGCCCGGAGTACCCCACACACAAAGCTCCGTGAACAAATACTTCCAGCTCTATCTCTTTAGTGTTTTTCTTAATCTCCGTTATCTCTTCAAGAGAGAGTTCCCGGGCAAGGATGGCCCGTGAAACCCCGAGAGACTCGAGGAATCGAACCTGTTCAGAGGTTGCGTTATCCATTTGGGTACTTGCAATAACCGGAACCGGTGGGAGGCCTGCTTCTATAAGCCCGTAATCCTGAATAATAACACCATCAATTCCAGCTTCAGTACAGTTGTTTATCATTTCTAACGCCCAGGGAATTTCGTCGTCTCTCAATAAAGTATTAAGCGCCAGGTAGACCTTAGCACGGAAAAAATGCGCATAGCCTATGAGTTTTTCAATGTCTTCGAGACTGTTGCCTGCTGCAGCCCGGGCACCGAACTTCGGACCACCGATATATACCGCGTCTGCTCCGGCATCAATAGCAGCTTTACCAAGGTTAAGATTTCCGGCCGGAGAAAGTAATTCAAGAGTTTTAGTCATATGAAGGTAATTTAACCGTTTCAACCAAAATATTCATAAGGTTTAATTTTCCAGCATCAATATGGGATAAAATAGATTAATCGTGTTTTTTTACCGAAAAATTACGTTTTAACCACTCTACTTTTTTCAAACGCGAAAAAAGTAGCAAAAACGCTTGTTTTTCTTTCGGCGCAATTCACTGCTCATTCCGGTTGTGGTTTATTAAAATCGGTTCAACAAATACGTTAAATGTTGTGTTACGTATATCTCTTTTAGTAGGACCGGAAAGTTCAATGCGCCTCCCCCTGCCCATATACCTGCTCACCCTCGTCATTGTCATTCCTTCTGGGGCAGAAGAACATGGATATAAGAATAGACACTCCCTCCGATTATTTAAATACGCTAACTATTATCTATTCTATACCTAGTTTAAAAAGGCAGAGGCCCTATAAGGAATGAATATGACACCATTTCGAAAACTGAATGGGCCGGATAAGGTACAATGAGCATCCCGGTACCTGAATATTGAACATTATGTATAAGATCCGGCCGATATCTGTTCAAACAAAAACCCATTGAAAAAAGCAAACGGGATATAAAGCGAATTTGTGCCGCCCAAAAAAAGCTCTATTGCGCTACTTTTGGATCGTCTGCCAAAAGTGGCTTCCGGGGGTAGATTGAGTGCCTATATTTTTTCACTAAGAACTACAGCCAAAAGCTATCACAGTTAACCCACCCAGCTTTTTAAAGCACGAAAAAAATGGCACCAGCGGTGGATTTATTTACCCAAAACTGGTACATCAAAAAAAAATACTATTTTACCCCTTATGTTAAGCGAATTCATAAGCACCTACTCATATGAGATAATTTTTGCTGCCACGGCATTTATTACCGGTGCTTTGATTTACCGCAGCGCTGCCGCATATTTTTCCGGGATCGTACTGAGGCGAAAATTCCGCCGGGGAGAAAAAGGAGAACAAAAAGCCGGCAAATACCTGAAAGCTCACGGATTTAAAATACTCGGTTACCAATCTGCACTGCGGCCCCATATGCTGGTTGACGGCAAAAAAGTTTCTTTTTCTATAAAAGCAGACTACCTGGTTAAGCGGCACGGCCGCACCGGGGTTGTAGAAGTAAAAACGGGTAAAAAAGCCCCGAATCCCGCCAGTTCATCCACACGAAGGCAAATATTGGAATACTCAATGTATTACCGGGTGGACGATGTATACCTTTTTGATGCAGAAACCGAAACACTCCACGAAATCAATTTTCCCCGAAGCGCATCACTTCCGCAAAGAAGATCTTCAAGCAAAGCGGGCTGTTTGGTATACAGCGCCCTCCTTATTGCAATTACTGCCGGAATTTTGGCACTGGTCTTCAGGTAAAAATGCAGAATCCGACACCAGTCGTCATTACTATCAGTTATTATTTAAATGTTATCAGCAAAAAGAAAATGAAACGAACCGAACCACGATTTGACTAAATAATCCCAGGGATAAACACTGAAAATTGGTATCTTTGAAAACTGGAGAGAAAAGCACATGAAAATTCTGCATACTTCAGACTGGCACCTGGGGAAACACCTCCACGAACGGTCTCTTCTTGAAGATCAGACTTTTGTCCTTGACCAGATAACAGAGATGGTTAAAGAAAAAGGTCACGATGTCCTTATTATTTCCGGCGACATTTATGACCGGAACGTGGCTTCCGAAGATGCCGTAGCATGTTTTAATTCTTTTTTGGTTACTTTTAAAGAAGTTAACCCTGAAACCCGGATAGTGCTTATTGCGGGAAACCACGACAGTGCCAAGCGCCTCTCCTACTGTGCCGACATTTTACCCCTGGGGGGCATTTATATTGGCTGGAACCCAGAGCAGGTAGACAAACCGGTAACCCTGAAAATCAGAAACGAATTTACCAACATCTATCTGATGCCGTTTCTTGATCCCCATGCCTACGCCGTGCACAAAGAAGGGGAAGACGCCCCGGAAAAGTCTCACGAAGCAGCCGTCGCCGAGGCACTCAGGCGTATCAACAAAAATAAAGACCCCGAGCAAACAAATATTTTGGTGGCCCACTTGTATACCCGCGGGAGCGAAGCCGGCGGATCGGAGCGGAACTTCATTGGCTCTGCTACTCTTGTGGATCCCGATTTGTTACAGGGATTTGACTATGTTGCCCTCGGCCATCTCCACCGCTTCCAGCAGGTTGTTGAAAACGTCTGGTACCCAGGCTCTCCCATGCCCTACTCGTTCTCAGAAACGGGTTATGCCAAAGGAGCATTGGATGTTACTATTGAAAATAAAACCACCCAAGTGGAGCAACTGCCACTTAATCCAAAAATTTCTTTCAAACGCCTTAAAGACAAGTTTAGTGATTTTTTAGATGAAAACCAGTTTAAAGATCACCTGGAGGCGTACCTTGAAATTGAACTCACTGACAAACTTCCTGTGCTTAACGCCATGGCCATCCTCAGGGGCCGTTTCAAAAACCTGCTTAATATCCGCCAGGAAGCGCAGGTATCAACAACAAACACAAACATGCCAAACATTGACAACAGCGACCTGGATGAAGAAGACTGTTTCAAACAATTCTGGAAGTTTATAACCGATGAACAACCCGATGAAAAACTGCTGGCATTGTTTAACAAAACTGCAGACGGAGTAAGGCGATGAAACCCATCCGACTCACTATGGAGGCCTTTGGCGCGTTTGCAGAAAAGCAAGAGGTAGATTTCACCAGGTTCAAAGGCATATTCCTTATCAGCGGCCCCACAGGTTCAGGTAAAACAACCATTTTTGATGCTATGACTTTTGCTCTGTACGGGGAACTGCCCGGCACCCGTGTCACCACAGGCATAAAAAGCGACTATACCGGCCCTGACAAACTATGCCGGGTCATATTTGAATTCAGTATCGGGGGAAACAGCTATAAAATAGAACGGCACCCCCCCCAGGAACGGAACAAGGCCAAGGGCGAAGGTACCACTAATGACGATGAACAGGTAGAATTTTATAGGTTGAAAGACGAGGAGTGGAAACCCGAAACCGGTACAAAAACAGTTATAAACAAAAAAATTAATGAATTGGTGAAACTGACCCAGGACGAATTTTCTCGGATTATCCTCCTCCCCCAGGGCGAGTTTCAGAAATTCCTGGAAGCCGATACAAAAGAAAAGAGTACCATCCTCGAAAAAGTTTTCCCCATCGAAGTATTCAGCCGCATTGCCTGGAATGCAAAAGAAAAGGCTAAAAAAGCTTTTCGAGCAGATCGCTATCTTAAAGATCAGCTCAAAGAGCTACAGGAAAAGTTCTGCCTGGACCGCTATGCCGAAGATCTAAAAACACTGGACGCAGAGCTATCCCTGATTCGCGAAGAAAAAACGAAACTTGATGATGAACGGATAAGCCTTGCTCAACGAATAGCAGACGAAAAGCATCTTTTAAACGACATAATTGAACACGAAAAACTGGTAGAAAAACGGGATAAAGCTCTACAAGACAAACCAAAAATTGAGGAACAGAAAAAAATTATAAGGCGGGCAGAACTGGCCTCACCATTAAAGTCTCTGCTTGATGCCCTGAAGGTGTTGCAGGCAGACTACCGACAAGAAGAAACAAAAAAAACTGAACTAAAATCCCGTCTTGATGCGGCAACCGGATCATACCAAAAAGCCGAAGAACAGCTGAAACACACCCTCGATAAACTAACGAAAAATCTCGAAGAACAGGAAGATCTCAAAGAATATTTTCAATCAAA
>JADFYW010000124.1 GCA_015232855.1 Fibrobacteria bacterium | reverse complement strand
GTTGGGGAACAGGAAAAGACGGGCGATTAGGAGATAAAGGAACAGACTCGCAAGCTGCTCCTGTGGAAGTTCAAGACGTTAGCAACGCTAAAGCCGTTGCCGGGGGATTATTCCATACTTGCGCCCTTTTGGAAACGGGAACAATCCAGTGCTGGGGCAAAGGGGATCCGGGCACAGGCAGTGAACTGGACAGTAATCTGGCCCAGTGGGAAGGATGGATTACGCAAATGGAAGACGCTGGAATTATAACGGTATTTTTCTTTTTTGACGACGATGGTGCCTGGAGATCTGACTGGAAAGACTTTTGTGATAAGATTGTCGCAAAGTTCAAGCACCATAAACTGCTTATTTGGGGAGTTGCGGAAGAATATAATGAGGGACGTTCGAAAACCCAGGTTTCCCAGTTTGCCGCACGTATTCGGGAGCAGGATGAACATGATCATATAATAATGTCTCATCAAACCCCGGGATTAATGTTTGCCCATGCCAGTGATACGAACCTCAGTATGTTTGGTATGCAGAGGGGAAATATAACTCCTGACCAGGTTCATTCTGATATGGTAAATGCCTGGAGTTATGCTAAAGGCAATACTATCCTGAATATGACCGAATTACGTGAACATGGTTATAAAGATGATGATACCCAACGTCAGATTAACTGGGCCTGTGCCCTGGGAGGTGTGAGTGCCGTACAGGTTCTTTGGATGGGGAGGTTTCTGGGAGACAGGGCAGGGACGAATACGCAAAAAAACTATGATGACTGCAAGTTGCTGAATGATTTTTTTGAGGCAACTGATTATAATCGGATGATTCCTCACGATGACCTTAAACTCGGTGCATCAAAATGGGTTCTGGCTGATACCGGGACATCATTTATCGCCTATGCAAGGGGTTCTGAAGGAGATTTAGGACTTAAGAATATGGTTGGTGGTAATTATTATCTACACTGGCTTGATATCAATACCGCACAGAAAATCAGAGAGCAAAAAGATTTGGAAGATGGAAATAATCTTATTGAAAGGCCCGAAGGCATTGGAAATGGTGAAGTAGCAGTTTGGGTGGTGAATAGTAAGTTGTATGATCCGCTTGATGATTCTGTTGTAGTTATCCGGGGTGGGGTAGTGGGTGAAAAGGTAACTGCATCTCTATCTATTTCTGCTTTTAATCATAATGATGGTGTCGTTTTTCGTTTTCAGGCGGTTCCCGGGAAGCTATTTGCGGTGAAGGTGTATGATGTTCATGGCAGGGAAGTCAGGACACTGATTGAGGGACAAGGGGACAGTGGTATAAAAACTGTTAATTGGGATAGGGTTGATAGTTGGGGAAACGGGGTGGAGTCCGGGTGTTATCTGGTTGGGTTACATAGTGGGGGGCGGTTGTTGTCGCAGGCTTTTTGGTTTGTCTGGTGATTGGGGTTATATGTGGATTGCCTTTCGTGGTCCAAAAAATATCACAGCTCAAACCCTTCAGGAAAGCCCTCAACATACCTAAGAATCTCATCTCTTACCCGCCGATAGCAATCAAGTTTATCTTCTTCATTTTCAACCATCGCTGCAAGTCTGGGCGGATCATCAAATCCCTTATGAATCACCTTAGTGTTACCCGGAAATATCGGACAGTTTTCGTGAGCGTGGCCACAAACGGTAATAACATAATCGAAGTTTATATCCATCAGATCATCTAAAAGTTTTGAGCGATGGGCAGAAATATCTATCCCGATTTCACTCATCACCTTAACCGCATTGGGGTTTAAACCGTGGGTTTCAATTCCTGCGGAATAGACGTCAAGCTGATCTCCTTTTAGGTGCCGGGTAAGGCCTTCAGCCATTTGGCTTCGGCAGGAGTTACCCGTGCAAAGAAAGAGTAGTTTTAGTTTAGTCATGATTTATCCTTCATGAGTTTCAGGTATATAATAGTAGATATCCCAGAAGCTCCGAATATCATAAACATCACCATTATCTGATACCGTACCGCGATATGGGGGGCTACACCCGATAGAATCTGACCGGTCATCATACCAGGAAGGGACACCAGACCCACTGCAAAGAGCGAATTGATAACCGGGATAAGGGCTGTATTCAGGGCCTGGTTTCGTGCCTCCACATAGTTTGCCTTTCTCTTGAGTTCAGAGTGAAATCTATCCGCTGCCAGGCTGATAGCATTCATGGCATTAGCGAATATCATTCCCGCGATAGGAATGGTTATCCGGGGATGGATAAAAGGGTTTACCTGGAAAACGGTAATGAGCACTAATAAAAGTGTTAAACCTCCTCCAATACCGATTGCAATTATAGGCTTGATAAGGTATTTAATGTTTCTGCCGGGCATTGTTCGGGTGGATATCCAACAAGCGGTCAGGAACATAACTGTGAGGGCCAGGATAACAAAGAAAGGCTGTTCTGCGTTAAAAATGTAATGGAGTACATAACCGATAAGCATAAGCTGCACAGCCATGCGGATAGAGGCTATTATGGCGGTTTTCCCTTTGTCTGTCCAGCGCAATAAAATAAGAATCACGACTATAGCCGGAATAGACACAAGCAGGAGCCGGTGTATTGGGATTATTTGGATGGAACTATTCATGAAGTTAAGGTGCTATTTTGTCCATCACCCATTCATATTCTTTAACCACGCTTTCAACTACTCCTATTACCCGCAGATTTTCTGGTAATACATCAAAGGTATAGGTTTCAATTTCAAAGTGGTTTGCTCCGCAAGAGATTGCTTGTTTAAAGAAATCAGAAGTGAGTTCCGCTGATGTGGATTTTATTTCTACACCACCAGAATAGTACAACGGTACGTGGAAATGGGCCCTTAGCTTTTTACCATAATCTCCAGAGGAAATTTGGTTTAATGAAATGGGCAGGTCGGTATAAGAAGCAAGGATACCGCCAGCGTCTTTTATCTTTACCTGATGAAAATAAACCGGGTCACAAAAAGGCTTCAGGGCGGTAACCGTATTATCAGAAATGATGGTTTTTAAAGCAGCGCTTACCTGTATTTTGGAAATGGTGATATTATGGTTTTGAAGTCTTTTGAGACTGTCTGTAATATCTTCGAATTGTAAAGCAATATGGCAGGTATCAAAACAAACGCCGAGATGTCGTGTGATGGCATTGGCAGCTTCTGCAGTATTGCAGGCAAGTTTTTCTGCGAGATAGTTTACGCCATAATCAAAGAGCTGCTGTTCAAAAAAATCTATAACTTCGTCTGTTGTTTCTAAAAAACAATCGGGCTCCGGTTCCAGGCCAATGTTGATGGTTTTGCCTTTTTCTTCATACAAGCCAACCAGATGTGATACACAATCCATTAATTTTTCTACCATACATTGAACATCGTTTTTGCGTTTTATCCAGGTTTTATACGAACAGGGAACCGTGCTTATAGTGCCGATGGTATCCGGTGGAATAAGGGCCGCCAGGATATTGGCAAGCTGTATGGTGTAATCCCGGCGCTCCTCTGTTCTCCAGTCGGGTTGGTATACATTTTCTTTTACCGGGGTTCCATGAAAGGTACCGTAGGGGAAACCGTTTATAGTGAACACATACATATTGTTTTGGGAAAGGACGGTTTTAAATGCATCAAGGGTCTTTGACTCGCTGAGCTGCCCGGCAGCCAGGTTGCTGAGTCGCAAACCCAGACCAAAGGGGCCTGATGGTGAAACGCGTTGTTTAACCTCTTTGGCATAGCTGGTTATGGCGGAGAGGTTTTCTTCCCAGTTTTCGCCTTTGTGAATATTCAGGCAATAAGTGAGGTGGCTCTGGTTAGGTAATTTCATTTGTTGTTTCCGGTTAGTACTAGAATAAAACAAAAAGGGGAAATTCGCAACATTTTTGGTTTTGTTTTAAATATAAAAGTGCAGTATAGTGCACTTTATTTATGCGGAACTGGTCTGAATAATGGAGTGTTTTGTTAAAAGTGTATTATGTTGCACTTATATTGACTATTTATTTTGTTTATTGTATAATCTATTACAAGGTGCAAGTTAATGCACTTATTGTGCTTTTGGAGCCAATATGGATTCTTTATACAAGAAAATAAAAGAGAGACGAAAATACCTGAAAATCACGCAGTCTGATTTGGCTGAAATGTCAGAGGTGTCTCTTCGTACCATTAAAGCCATTGAAAATAACAAATCAAACCCTACTTTGTGTACCATGGAACAACTATTACGTCCTCTTGGTCTTACTATTACTGCGGTAAACAGGTAACAACATGAATAGAACGGCCATTGTCTATTTTAATCAGATATTTGCAGGCAACCTTGAAGAACACTCATCGGGGTATACCTTTCGCTACGATGAAGAATATCTCGCTAACACATCATTACCTCCCATAGCTATTCAGTTTCCAAAAACTCAAAAAGAATTTCATGCAAAGGCTTTGTTTCCATTCTTTTTTGGTTTACTTGCAGAAGGAGTAAATAAAGAAATGCAGTGTCGTGTACTGAAAATTGATGAGAAAGAACATTTCACGAGGTTATTACAAACCGCTAATATCAATGTTGTGGGTGCGATAACCGTGAGAGAAAAGTAATGATCCAGGGGAAATGTCATAGCTGTTTAAAGAAATGCCGGGATGATTTTTGTTTGCCCTGTAGAAAAAAGTTATTCAATGGTAAGAAAATGAGTGCGGTATTACCATTTTCCCGACCTGAATATAACCGGCGCAAACAAGAACAGGCCGGACGACTTTCCATATCAGGGGTCCAGTCTAAATATTCTTTACAACAAAATGGAACCCGCCTTGATATGACAGAAACAGATGGGGAATACATTCTCAAACCTTATGTTCCCGGTGGATTTGAAAACATGGAAGATATGCCGGCTAATGAACATGTTACCATGCAAATAGCAAAACAGGTTTTTAAAATGGACGTCGCAGAATGTGCATTGGTTTTTTTTAAAGATGAACAGACACCGGCCTACCTTACCAGAAGATTTGATGTCATGGGGAATGGGGAAAAGCGACTCCAGGAAGATTTTGCCCAGATTGCTCAAATGAGTGAAGATACAAACGGAAATAATTACAAGTACGAGTTTAGTTATGAAGAAATTTCCATGTTATTAAAAAAGCTGGTAAGTACTTATACCCTCCAGGCCGAACGGTTTTTTCAATTAGTATTGTTTAATTATTTTACGAACAATGGTGACGCTCATTTAAAGAATTTTTCCTTATTTTATGATCCGCTATTAGAATCACATTTGTTAACGCCTGCCTATGATCTTTTAAATACCAGACTGCATCTTCCATCTGAAACGGCTCTGGCCCTTGATTTATTTAAAGATGATTTTACTACAGAAAGTTATGTGCAAAACGCGTTCTATGCTTATGATGACTTTATGGCTTTTGGTGAAAAAATCCTTATCAGGAAAAACCGGATAGAAAAATATATACATCAGTTGAGTGATAAAGAGGACGACGTGTATGCACTTCTCGATACCTCTTTTCTGTCAGAGGAGAGTAAACAAACTTACAAAAAATATCTGATGGACCGACTGAAGGCTATTCGTTATTCTTTTTTAACCCAGCGCGCTCTTTAAGAAACGTAACGCCGTCTTTGACAATATTGATATCCATATCATTAATCTCGCATTGTTTACCAATGGAATTTGGCATGGCAAGGGTGAGTCTTCCGCCCAAATGCTCCCTGAATTGCTCAAGCCCCTCAAGGATTTTTAATTTTCCGTCTGTATTTTCGTTACTTAAGAAGGGAGAATAGACGGGTAATCCTGATGTTTCCAAACCTGTCAGGATACTATTGAGTTCCTCTTTGGTAAGCATGCCTTTTTTACAAGCGTAAAAGGAATCCAGGGCGATACCAATTGCCACCGCCTGGCCGTGTCCAAGGGTAAACGAAGAAAGGGCTTCTAAGGTATGGGCACTCCAATGTCCGAAATCAAGAGGGCGTGATGAACCGAATTCAAAAGGGTCACCACTTCCGCTGATATGGTCGAGATGGATAACCGCACAGCGATGAATGAGAGTTTCCATTAAACTGGCATCCTGGCTATTTAATGCTTCAGCATGTTCGCACAAAAAAGAAAAGAACTCCGGGTCTTTTATTATTGCAACTTTGAAGGCCTCTGCAATACCACCTACCCAGTCTTTATGTTCCAGAGTACCCAGAAAATCATAGTCGTCAATTACCGCAAAGGGCGGGGCAAAGGTCCCTAAAAAATTTTTGATTTCCCGTTCGTTCATACCATTTTTTACGCCAACGCCGGCATCGTTTTGACTTAGAACGGTGGTGGGGATGCGAATGATTCGAATTCCCCGATGGACCAGTGAACAGGCAAAGCCTACCATATCCAGCAGGCTGCCGCCACCTATGGCCAAAATAAAACTCTGCCGGTCGAGATGGCTGTCACCTATTGCTGAAATAATTTTTCGTACATCACCCCAGCCATTCTTCGCACTTTCGCCTCCTTCAATCACCTGGGGGACTTGTACCAGGTCGAGCTTGTTACTCCGGAAACGGAAATATTCAACTATTGCGGGGATTAAGTCCGGTGTTTTTTGAGCAACTCTTGAGTCCACATAGGCCATGACCCGGTGGGGGAGGTTCCCATTTTTCCGGGTGATTACCTTTTCCAGGAGAGAGTGTTCTTTATTAAAAAGATTTCTGGTGAAATAAACCGGATAATCGAAAGAAACGGTAAATTGTTGGTTATGTACTTGATGGGTTGATTCGAAGATATCAGATTTTTTTTGTGTATGAGTCATAAATTCGTGCTTTAAAAAGTTGGCGTAAAACTGGTCTATTATAAGCAATAGAGAGGACTCTGCTTCACTTACCGTGAGGAAAAAAACATTCTCTTATTTAATATACGTTTTTTTTGAAAAAAATGGGTGTGTCAGACTGGTTTTGTAACAATGTGAACTTCGTAAGGACTTTAATAAAAAGGATTTAGAGATGTTTTATCGTCTCAATTGCGAGCTAGTATCGACACCCTTTGCGGTGAGTTTTTCTTAATTGGCACGAACTAGTTAAATGGCTCAGTCAAGACGGTTTTGGATCGATCTAGCCAGATTGAGTAAAGATTCCGGCTCATTTTCAAAAGAAAACGTTGAAGCCATAGCTACCTGTCGGTCTCCGTCTATGCGTCCATGGGTGCCTTTAATCTTCCCGGTATTCTGGCTTATGGACATTGGCGGCCAGCCAAAAAACAATTCACAGGGATCATAACCCGGCTTGTTGTGAATATCCACATGAGAGGCATAATCCGGGGCCTGTTTTTTGTCTTCCCACCAGGGATAGGCAAACCAGTAACCCTCTTCAGCAATAATGATAAAATCACCGCTTCGCTCATGGGCAATATTTTGCGCCTGTTGTGCTTCTTTATCCAGCACTTCGCCAACTCCGGGGAGGTTGCGAAGAACACGAAACACTTCCTCTTTTTTATCAGAGGCATTCACATGTATATGGGCAATTTCATGATCTACTACAGCAAAGGCTGGGCTTGTATAAAAATCGGGATAGTTTGCGCCTTTGATATTTCTGCAATGGAAAAGCCCGGATTTTTGCAGGGCAAGGTTGGGTAAGACTGCACCCCGGGTAACAGACGAAATTGCATAATCCCCGAAGATGAGTACATCATAGCCGTTTTTATCTGCTGCGGTGAGTAGGGTTTCCAGTTCCTGAAACAAAATATTCAGAGCTTTGAGGGCCTGGGGGGAATCTGGTCCGTGACGTTGAAGGTCGTAGTCGAGTACGGGAAGATAGGTGAAACACAGATCTGCCGCAACATCCGGATTAGCCAGTACAGAAGCGCTTGCCTCAGCAATCCAGTTTGAGGATTTAGCTGATGCCAGGGGGCCCCAGTAATGCATTAAATTAAAATCTCTGCTCGTATGCTTGCGGATTGAAGGATAGAGGGATGCGGGTTTACTGTAGCAACTTTGGATCATGCCGCCATGATGTTTGTGAATCGGAGCGGGAGAAATAAGATAATCTGCTGATTCACCAAGGCTCTGTTGCCAGAAAAGCATGGCTACACTATGGCCATTCTCCTGGTACTTGTCCCAGATACGGGGGCCTTCAACCAGACGACAGGCCTGCTCCCAAAACATGGGCCGCATCAGGTCGTGGTGAAAGAAACCATTTCCCACCATGCCATGCGTTCCTGAAGGTAAGCCGGTACGAAAAGACGCCTGAGCGGTACAGGTAACTGCGGGAAAAACAGCCTGAAGGGGCTTAAACTCAAGCCCTTGCCAATGGCTGAATCCGTTTTTGTGAACCAGTTCATAACCGAGGGCTGCTGCTTGAATAACAAGGAGTTTTTTTTGAGATGAAGCCATGTTATGATACTCTTTGTAACAACGGTGCGTTCTTTGTGTCTTTGCGGTTAAGGACTAGCGTTGAAATTCCCTTGGGTCCATTGGTTTGATATCAAAATCCGGTTTCCAGTTCGGTGAGTTTTTATAAAAGGCCATTGCATTGTTATAGACAAGGTTTTTAATATCCTTTTCCTCATGCCCGTTTTTTCCCATGTAGTCTACTACTTTGACCAGGCTCAGGGGGTCTGATACTCCCCAGTCGGCGGAACCATTAACAATGATACGCTCACTGCCGTATTGCTTAATCATGTTGGAAACGCGCTCCGGAGTGAGTTTTGAGATGGGGTACACGGTCATTCCTGCCCAGCAACCTGTCTCCAGAGAAATCTCGATAGTTTCTTCGGTATTATGGTCGAGGACAACTTTAGTTACGTCTACTCCCAGTTCTTTAACAATTTCTGCGGAACGTATTGCCCCTTCTTTTTTATTTACGTGAGGAAGATGGACAATAACAGGCATATCGAGTTCTTTTGCTAACTCAAACTGTTTCACAAATGCGCTCTCTTCGTTTTGGGTTATATTATTAAAGCCAATTTCTCCCAGGGCCACACAGCGGGGGTGGGCAAGGTATTCTTTGAGGCCACTAATTACTTCGTCTGCAAGAACGGTGTCTTCGGCTTCTTTAGGATTCAGGGCTACTGCACAAAAATGATCAATTCCAAATCGGCTTGCCCGAATGGTTTCAAAATCCAGAATAAGGGAAAAATAGTCAAAAAAGGTACCTGCATAACGTCTGTCAGCTCCCAGCCAGAATGATGGTTCCACACATACACGGATACCAGAATTGTACATGTTCTGGTAATCATCTGTGGTACGGGAATACATATGGATATGGGGCTCAATTATGGGGGTCATGGATATCTCCTTGGTTATCATCCATTAAAATAGAAATTTTTGACGAAAAACACCTAACACAATGCCAAAAGGTATTGTTCGCCAAAAACCATCTCGTTGATTTTTTTTTACTTAAAAACGGCTTAGTTAGGTGATAATTCGAAATTCTTTTATTAAAATGGGCTTTGTTAAGAATATTCTAATACAATCCTAACTAAACCCTAACATTAATTTTTTAACTTTCATCTGAATTCTTTAATCAAATAGGCAAAGAGACAATGGATACAAATTTTTTCTTGATAGCTGTTATTCTGTTAATCGGGTTTGCAGCTTTTGATCTTGTTGTGGGAGTGAGTAACGATGCAGTTAACTTCCTGAACTCCTCTATAGGCTCAAAAGTAGCTCCCAGGACCGTTATACTGATTGTAGCGAGTCTTGGAATTCTGGCTGGTGTGACATTTTCAAGTGGTATGATGGAAGTAGCTCGTAAGGGCATATTTCATCCGCAGTTTTTTACGATGCCTGATTTGTTAACCATATTTTTAGGGGTGATGCTCACCGATATCATTCTCCTTGATTTTTTTAATACTTTTGGGTTTCCTACCTCAACAACGGTTTCCATTGTTTTTGAATTGCTGGGTGGGGCCGTAGCGGTGTCCATGATGAAAATTATAGGGCACAACGGCAGTCTTTCCGATCTTGGCAATTACATCAATACCGGCACAGCCCTTTTCATCATTTTTGGAATTCTACTTTCGGTAATTGTGTCGTTTTTCTTTGGAGCGATGGTCCAGTTTTTTACACGACTGCTTTTCACCTTTGATTACATGGTAAATTTAAGACGCTTTGGTGCTCTCTGGGGTGGCGTGGCCATGGCGAGTATCTTTTACTTTATCCTGGTAAAAGGTGCTAAGGGGGCTTCTTTTCTTACCCCTGAAGCAACGGAATATATTAATAATAATGCCTGGACTATCATGTTCTGGGCTTTTATTGCCTCAACTATCGTTTTTCAGATTCTTTTATTTTTCAGGATTAATATTCTCAAACCTCTCATACTTATCGGCACATTTGCAATAGCAATGGCATTTGCCGCTAATGATCTGGTTAATTTTATTGGGGTTCCCCTGGCTGGTTTATTTGCGTTTAGAGCTGCGGCTGCTTCTGAAAATCCTTTGACCTTATCAATGGGCGTATTATCAAAAAAGGTCCAGACCGATACCTACCTGTTGTTAATAGCTGGTATTATTATGGTAATCACTCTTTGGTTTTCTAAAAAAGCCCGTACGGTTTCTCAGACTGAGATTAACCTGGGGCAGCAGGAAGAAGGTGTTGAAAGATTTGAATCTGCACGGATTTCCCGTATGATTGTGAGAATGTGGCTAGCGGTTATGGACACCTTAAAGCTCATTATTCCCCAATTTATCAGAAGTGCAATATCTGAACGGATGGATCCAAAAAGAGCAAAAGTGACTGAAGGTCAGGGCCCTAGTTGGGACCTGATGCGGGCTTCGGTTAACTTAATGGTCGCAAGTGGCTGTATTTCTTATGCGACCAGCCATAAGCTTCCTCTTTCAACAACGTACGTGACCTTTATGGTGGCAATGGGTAGTAGTTTTGCAGACCGGGCCTGGGGACGGGATAGTGCAGTCTATCGGATCACAGGTGTATTAACGGTTATTGGTGGATGGTTTATGACAGCTATTTCTGCCTTTATTAGTTCAGCCATAGTTGCAACCGCCATATACTTTTCAAATTTTTATGCGGTTCCGGTTATCCTTATCGTGTTTGGAGCTATCATCTGGAAAAACCATAAAACTCATGGCAAGAGAGAAGTTGAAAAGGCAAAGGAGGCTATTTTTAACCTGAAAAAGATTAAGGATGCACCCGGGTCTATTGCCACTACCTTTGAGCATATGAATCTTCTAATTAAAGAAATCAGGGAATCTTTAGACACAACCCTTCATGCCTTATTTACTGAAGATCTGGGAACCTTAAAATTCAGGGCCAAACGGGTCAAAACAATCCAAACCTGGTGTAATATTATTACGGCGAATATTTTTAAATCAATGCGTTTGTTACAAAAAAATGATTTTAATATTTCCGGACAATATTCTCAAACAATAAGACGATTACAGCAATTAGCAGATTTAAATCGTGATATTACCCTTCGGGCTATGATGCATGTGGATAATCAACATAAAGGGCTTATTGAAGCACAAATAAAAGATCTGGAAATTATAAAACAGCAAATTCTGGACATATTTTTAGAAACAGAAACCATTTTTACCAATAAAAAGGAAGTATCACTGGATTCGTTGGAAAGTAAACATCAGGTATTGAAAGAACTTGCTCTGAGTATGAATCAGAATCAAGTAAAACGTATTGTTAATGAAACTTCAAAGACACGTCTTTCCATTTTGTTCTACACCATTACTGAGAATTCCGTGGCCCTTTCCAAACAATTGATACGCTTGACACAGATCTTTCAGGAATCTTTTGGGAATGTGCAGAAGAGTAATCAGTAGTCAGTTATGAGTAATCAGTAATCAGTTTAAGGTTTCTTCTCCAGGCTATGGAATAAGTTCAGAGTTGCCTGCTCTTTGCTCTCAAGTCTTCGTTCAAAGTTGTCAACTCTCTGCTCAACGTTATCAGTTCAAAAGTTGTTATGTCTCAACTATCAGTTCCGGTTCAAAGTTTGTGAAAAAAAGGCTCCGCGGATGTTCATTCCGCGAAGCGCATTTTTTTACTGATAACTGACAACTGTCGACTGAAAACTCTTATAGCATTGTCTTCAAATCTTCTTCCACTGTTGAGGTAAGACTGAGATTAAACTGATCAACAAGAAAGCTAGTGATGTCATCATTAAAAAACTGAGGAGGTTTTGGGCCTACCTTAATTCCTTTGATTCCCAAACTAAACAAAGCCAGAAGGACGATGACTGCTTTTTGTTCCATCCAGCTAAGTACAATCTGTATCGGAAGATCATTCACTGGGGTATCCAACGCTTTGCTGAGCGCTAAAGCTATTTCAACGGCGCCATTACTGTCATTACATTGGCCAAGGTCTATGTAACGGGGGAGCTCTGTACCCGGCACATTCCCGAAATCAATATCATTAAAACGGAACTTTCCACAACTGGAAGTGAGAATGACAACGTCGTTGGGAAGTGATTCGGCTAGTTCACGGAAGTAATTACCGGCTTTTCCCGGAGCGTCACAACCAGCGATTACAAAGAACTTACGGATTTTTCCGCCCTGGACTGCTTCTAAAATTTGTGGTGCCAGGCTGAGTATCGTTTTGTAATGATGGCCTGTTGTCAGGGTATCGTTGCTTTCAAAACCTGATACTTCGGGGAGAGACTGTGTTTTTTCGATTACTGCGGAAAAATCAGAGCCTTCAATCTTTTTAGCACCGTCAACGCCGGCAATTCCGTATGTAAAGAGTCTATCAAGGTAGCTGGAATCTTTTTTAGGGATTTGAATGCAGTTGGTGTTTACAACGATGGCACCCTGCCATTGTTCAAACAAAGTCTTCTGGTCAAACCATGACTTTCCAATGTTTCCTTTTAAATGGCTAAACTTTTTGAGTTCAGGGTAACCATGGGCCGGAAGCATTTCAGAATGGGTGTAAATGTTTATGCCTTTGCCCTCAGTTGCCTCAAGGAGTGCTTTCAGCATTATAAGATTATGTCCGGAGACAAGGATAGCTTTCCCCTCCGCCTTGTTTTGGCTTACGGTAACCGGCGTGGGGATGCCCAGGGTATCGGTATGGGCTTCACTCAGCTGTCCCATCATTTTAACGCCGGCACCACCAAGTTTCATAAGTTGTGCAATATGTTCCTCAAAATTAAAATTGACGTTTGTGAGGGTGAAGTAAAGAGATTCTGCGACTACATCGTCCACTTCTTCAGTATTTACATTCATCTCTGAAGCATGGGTGCGGTAAGCGGAAATCCCCTTAAGCCCGAATATTAAGGTGTCCTGCAAACGCGAAAGAACTTCGCTTTTGCCGCAGGTTCCCTGGGACTGACCGTTAGAGCCACAACCGCCATTAGCAGACATTTCACATTGATAACAAAACATTATTTTCTCCTTTGTGTGATGGTTTAAATTCTATGATAAAAAGATAGGAATATCCGATTATAAAAAGTTGATATGGGTCAAGGAAACAGTTTAAAGTTTAAAGTTGTCAGATCTTGGCTCGTCGTTGGCAGTTCAGAGTTCAAAGTTGTCGTAACTAAGCTCGCCGTTGGTAGTTTAAAGTTGTCAGATCTTGGCTCGTCGTTGGCAGTTCAGAGTTTGAAGTTGTCGTAACTCAGCTCGCCGTTGGTAGTTTAAAGTTGTCAGAACTTGGCTTGTCGTTGGCAGTTTAGAGTTCAAAGTTGATATAAATGCACTTCGTGTAAAAAACAAAACGCCATTTTTTGCAACGGGATTCCTTGTGACAGAAGTGGTTTTTAGATAAAACGCGAAAAGTATTTTAATCAATTTTGAACAGTAAACCAGAAGCAGAAAACTAACAGCTCTGATCTGGAATTAGCAGTTTATCACGGACAGTTATGAACTCTTTACCAACAACGGCGAACTCCGTTCAGGCAACTTTGAACTTTCTTCACGGCCTGGATGAGTAACTTTGAACTCTGAACTTACAAAGGCGATCTGAGTTTTGATAACTTTGAACTTTCTTCACGGCCTGAATAAGTAACTTTGAACTCTAAACTCTTCTCACCCTTTCGGCATTTTATCTGCCATCTGTTGTTTCCATTCGTTTATGTCCAGACTTCCGATACAATCTTCGGCTTTATCACAATAGGAGAGGCAGAGGTTTCCGAGTTTTGGGTTGAATATGACCTTCTTACATTTGTGACATACCCGTTTTACATCATCTTTCCAGAATTCAACGGTATTGCCGCAAGAAGGGCATTTGTGTTCGTCTACGTCTTTTGGCTTCCAAAAACTCGGGTTCATTCCAGGGCATTGTTTTTGTGACATAATCAGACCTCGTAGATGTTTGCGGGTTAAAATAAAACTTTTGGAGTACTGGAGTGGTGGAGTGCTGGGTACAAGTTGAAGCCTTAAATTATTAAGCAGGCTCCGGCGTTTATTCCCATCACTCCAGTACTCCAACAATAATTGCTAGGC
>JADFYW010000123.1 GCA_015232855.1 Fibrobacteria bacterium | reverse complement strand
GGGGTTGTTAATGTTTTTCCAAAAGACCGGGCAAATAAAAAATGCAGGGTTTCTTCAAAAAAGATACTTTAAACCAATAGAATGTTGGTAAACCCTTCAAGGAAAATTATGCGTATGAAAGTTTTATTTATTTATACAGATATAAATACTAGAGGTTCTGCAAAACATCTGCAAATTGGTATCGCCAGCCTTTCATCAGTACTGCGGCAAAAAAGTGTTGCAACTAAATTGCTCTATCTCATTAGGTATGATTTTGAAAGTGTAAAAAAGACTATTGTAGCCTTTAAACCAGACATTGTTGCATTTACCTCTGTTGGAACACAATTCAGGCATGTCGTAAAAATAGCTGCATATGTAAAATCAACTTTTGATATTTTCGCTATATGTGGGGGGCCTCATGTGAGTCTGGTGCCCGACGTACTTGAACAATCACCTTTTGATGCGATTTGTCGGGGAGAAGGTGAATTTCCACTGGCTGAACTCGTTGAAAAAATGAGTCAGAAAGAAAATATATATGCCATCAAAAATTTATGGTTTAAGAAGGATGGGATAATTATTAAAAATGAAACAAGGCCCTTTATTGATGATTTGGATAGTCTACCTTTTCCTGATCGTGATATTTTTGATTACCAGAATGTAATCGATTCAGATTATGGTCAAGCGTCATTTATGTTTTCTCGAGGCTGCCCTTTTAACTGTCCGTATTGCAGTAATCATGCTTTACGAAAATTAGCCGAAGGAAAATATGTACGAACAAGAAGTGTCGCAGAGGCGATCCAGGAAATCAGAGATGTGCGTGCTCAATACACATTTAACGAAGTTGTTTTTGATGATGATACCATGACTATCAACAAAAAATGGCTTATGTCGTTTTTAGATGTTTATGTAAAAAAGATTTCCATTCCTTTTGAGATAAACGCCAGAGTGGATACCATGGATAATGAAATCCTGGAAAAACTAAAAATGGCGGGATGTCGCAAAATTTCCTTTGGAATAGAATCTGGTAACGAAGAACTTCGGCAAAGAATACTGAAACGAAAAATGACAAATGAATTAATAATCAATTATTTCGAGAAGGCAAAATCTCTGGGGATAAAAACCAAGTCTTTTAATCTTGTGGGCCTGCCATACGAAAACCGGGAAAAATTTAAGGATACTATCAGCATTAATGCAGCAATTAACCCTGACTCTTTAATATTGAATGTTTTTTACCCGTATCAGGGGACTGATCTGTTTAAGCTGTGTAAAGAGCAAAACTGGTTGGGACCGGAGCCGGAAACCTTTGTTGAACGGGATGATACTATTTTAGAGCTTCCAGACTTTTCGCGCAAAGAAATAATTCATTGTTATAAAACATTTGGTTTTAAAGTTTATCAGAGGTATTCTTTATGGAAAGCCTTTTTATATTATGTTCGGTATTCGCGCTTAGGTGAAATTATACTGGCTTTAAGCGAATCAATGTTGTTGCTGGGTGGTAAAAAGGTAAAAATAGCAATTAAGAAAATTTCTGGAACATAATAGAAATGCCAACAGGAGAATGTTTTAAACTGAAAAGCAATTTAGAAACACCCTGTTTTTGATTATATTGAGACCTGCTAAAATTTTGATTTTGATATAAGGCTGTAACCATGGATGTATTCAATTTTGATAAAAAAGGCTATTACGGCCAGTATGGTGGTGCTTTTATCCCCGAGGTACTCAAAACTACTATTGATGAACTCACTGCCTGGTTTGAAAAAGCCAAGGCAGACCCCAGTTTTTGGGTGGCTTATGTTGACTTGCTTCATGAATATTGCGGAAGACCCACTCCGGTTACCCATCTTCAAAATTTAAGCCATAAAATAGGCGGGGCCCAGATTTATGTAAAGCGGGAAGACCTGAACCATACGGGCGCACATAAGGCTAATAACGTAATGGGCCAGGGGCTTCTGGTTAAACGCATGGGTAAGACCCGAGTGATAGCAGAAACCGGGGCCGGCCAGCACGGGGTAGCTACCGCTACCATGGCAGCCAGATTTGGTTTTGATTGTACCATATATATGGGTGATGTTGATGTACACCGCCAACGTCCCAATGTGTTTTGGATGGAACAGCTTGGGGCAACAGTAGTACCCGTTAAAACCGGCCAGCAGACTTTAAAAGACGCGATAAGTGACGCCCTTAGAGACTGGGCCCATTCTATGGATACTACTCATTATGTAATGGGAACCGTTTGTGGCCCGCATCCTTTCCCTGAAATGGTATCTTATTTTCAGTCTATTATTGGGTTAGAAGCATTACCTACAATTAAGCGCATGGCCGGTAAGTTACCGGACAGGGTTTATGCATGTGTGGGTGGGGGGTCCAATGCTATGGGCGTCTTCCAGGGTTTTTTGGATTACGATTCAGTGGAACTCATCGGTGTTGAAGCTGGAGGTTCCGGTATGGGTATTGGACAACATGCTGCACGCCTGGCAAAAGGTACTACGGCTTCTGCCGGAGTGGCCCAGGGGTATAAAACAGCCTTTTTGCAGGATGATGAGGGTCAGATGCTGGAGACTAAATCGGTAGCGGCAGGGCTTGATTACATTGGGGTTTCTCCTATTTTGGCACATCTCGCAGAAATTGGCAGGGTACGTTTTGAAGCGGCAACAGATACAGAAGTTGTAGAAGCGCTAAAGATGGTGATGCAGTATGAGGGCATTATCCCTGCCCTTGAGAGTGCTCATGCTTTTGTACAGGGGCTGAAAGAAGCCGCTGATATGAAAAAGGATGAAGTAATTCTCATTAACCAGTCGGGTAGGGGAGATAAAGATATCTTTACGGTGGCTGAGGCTATTGGAGACCCGGCCTGGGACCAGTTTCTCAGAGAAAAAGCGGGGGTTAAAGATGCTTGAGAAGTTTGTTCGTGAGAGGGTAAATACAAAAGGCATAGCAGTAATGGGCCATATTGTGTGTGGTTACCCATCCTTTGAAGCTAATATGGAAATACTCGAAGAGATGGATAAGGCCGGTGTTGATCTGGTTGAAATGCAGTTCCCTTTTTCAGAGCCCATTGCCGACGGCCCCTTATTTCTTACGGCAAATCAGGCCAGCCTTGATAAGGGTACTAAAATAGCTGATTGTTTTAATATTATGAAAGAGGCGTCCAAGCGATTTTCTTTTAAGACTCTCATGATGGGTTATTATAATACCGTTTTTAAGGCAGGTGAAGTTAATTTTTGTGAGCGACTAAAAGCTTCCGGTGCTTGTGGGCTAATTGTGCCTGATTTGCCTCTTGAAGAAGACGCTGGACTGGTTCAAGCTGCAGAAGTAAATAATTTATCACTGATCCGACTAGTCGCTCCTACTAATACTGGCGAGAGAATTCAGCAGATCTTAGAGCATGCATCAGGTTTTGTATATGCGGTTGCGCGTAAAGGCGTGACTGGCTCCAAAACAAAATTTGCTGAAGGTATGGAAGAATATTTTCAGACCATAAAAAAATATGCATCTGTACCTGTAGCAGTTGGTTTTGGCATTTCTCAAAGGGCAGACCTTGATTATCTAAAAGAACAGGGGAGAGCGGATATTGCTGTGATGGGCACCGCTATCTTAAAGACCTATCTCGAAAGCGGGCGAGAAGGATTAGCTTCGTTTTTTAAGAACATAATGGGGTAATGAGTAATCAGTAATCAGTTTCGAGTTGTCAGTTAGATTGTGCGCTTTGCGTGGTATAAATGTGAAGCATGTTTTTTCAGTCATTTTGGTTTGCACCCCAAGGGCAAGCTTCGCGCCCCCATGTGCATCAACTTAAGGGCTTGTTTTGATAAATCCAATGTCCGTCACTTCGAGTAGACCCGAAGGGTCGTATCGAGAAGTCAACATAGTAGCTTTCTAGATTTAACTCTTTATTTAGATGTATTTTAGAGGTGTTTTGTATTTTCTTGAATTGAAAATCGTTATAATATATAAGCAGCAATGGTGACTTCTCGATACGACCTGTTGGGTCTACTCGAAGTGACGTATAGCGACATTCTTTTTGTAAGAATACTTTCTAGAAATGTCTTTACTAAGCTAAGTGCATCTTAATCTTTTTTTACTGGAAACTCGGGACTGATTACTGATTACTGATTACTGACAACTGCTATAAATTTGCCTTTTGATGCCCATAGGTAAGGGCTACTCCGTAGAGGATGATAATCCAACTTATATATAACAAAACCATGATTAACGGAAATACCGCAAGGGAGCCGTACAGCGCGGAATAGCGCATAAAAAGATAAGACTGGAATTGTAACATGAGGTAAAAAAATCCGAACAGGGCAAGAGTAGAAAATGTTGCCCCGGTAATAGCTGATCGCAGACGGACTTTTGTATAAGGAATGAGAACGTAGAGAATGTTTATGAATCCCCAGACCAGAAACATAATGCCAAGCGTTACCCCCCCAAACCCCACTGTTTCTATTTGATGTCCCATAGCCTGCATTATTAACATATCAAGGTACACCTTTAGTTTTACTAATATCCAGGATAAAAATAACACGAACAATAAAAGAAAAATGAGAAAGGGTATGTATACCACAAAACGTTTGGCCCAGCTCCGGTTTCTTTTGGTTCCCCAGATTATATTCATAGCTTTTTCAAGGTTGCTTAAAGCGAGCAGGAACGAAAGGACCAGAAAAAAACTACCTGCAGCCCCCATCCCCCCCAGTTTAATCGTCTGGGCATGGGTAATGATATTCTGAATTTCATCCAGAGGTACTTCAAACCCAAAAGAATCACTGAGGGATGGTAGTACTTTTGACACAAGTTCCAGGTACCCAAATTTCCCTGCAAATACTGAGAGAAGAATGATAATGGGAACAAAGGCAAGAAGGGACGTATAGGTAAGTGCACTGGCCCGTACGGGTACCTGATTAGTGCGAAAACTGAGTAGGGAGTAATACAATATTTTAAGGAACTTCAGGACAAAATCCCAGATGGTTTTATGATCAAACTCGGTAGCTTTCTGATTTAGAAAGTTGTTTATGTACCTGACATCAGTGAACTTTTTGATTTTTTGAAATCTAGTGGTTTTCAATGGGAATAATTCCTTACCAGTTTTTTGAAAATTTTCCCTCTCTCCTTATAGTTTTTAAACAATCCAAAGGATGCGCAACCCGGAGACAGTAAAATGACACCGTTTTTCACGATACCTGTTAAAAATTGAAGAGATTTATCAAGATCGGGGCATATTTTTAGATTGAGCTGTTTAGAAGGGGCTTCTTTACAAATACTCTCTTGCAGCCTGGGAGCTGTATCTCCGATTAAGGCGATGGCGCTTATATGTGGGTGAGATACAATTTCTTGTGCGAGTTCTGTAAAATCAGCAAATTTTTCAGACCCGCCAAGGATAAGGCCAATTTTTTTGTTTTCAAAGGATTTGAGGGCGCCGATGACAGCCTCAGGGCGAGTAGCATAAGAATCATTATAAAAACTAAAGAAGTCATTTTTGCCTGCAAATTCAAGACGGTGTTCCAGTCCTCGGAACCTCATTGCAGCCTCTTTCACGGCTTCTGGGGAGGCACCCAGTTTAAGGGCAATTGACGCTGCAGCCGCTATGTTTTGGAGATTAAAGGTACCGGGCATCCTTGGTTCATGGCTCGAAATGACCATGCCTTCAATATTAAGGGATTTTTCGGTAACGTTGATCTTTGCACTAACCCCAAAGGGTATTGCCTGGCCACCTGCCCGGGCGCCAATCCATGTGCTGCCTGGTGCATCATCACAATAGATAGTGAATGCGTCCGGGCTCTGGTATTTTACCAGATTGGCTTTATGTTCCCAGTATTCTTGTTGGGATGTATGCCAGTCGAGGTGTTCGCTGGTAGTTTTCAGCACCACTGCATATTTAGGAGAAGCCGAAAGAGAACTCAGCTGAAAGCTTGATAGTTCAAGAATAATAAAACGATCATCCTGGGAGTCCGTTAACAGGTCAAGGGCTGCAATGCCAATGTTTCCCCCCAGGGCACACCGGATGTTTGCATTGTCGAGCATGGTTTTTAAAAGAGAACAGCAAGTACCCTTTCCCAAAGTCCCGGTGACACCAATCAGGCGGCTATGAGGGACCAGACCAAACACGAGTTCAATTTGTGAACTTAACAGTCCCCCCTCTTGTACAAAGGTTTTGATTTCTGGTATATCTGGTCTGATACCCGCAGACCGAAACAAGGTGCGCATATTTCTACATTGAGAAATAGCAGTGTTGTCCCCTTTATAGATGCAACCCTCTGGCAAGCTGTCTGGGAGGTTACGGTCAAAGATAAAGATATCTTTATACCCGTGTTTCTTTAGAAAGGAGAAGGTGGATTGACCTTCCACTCCAAAGCCGAGAATACCGACCGGGGCGGGAATGAGAGATTGTAGTTTCTTGATGTAGTTTAAGGCCATGGGGAAGGGATGTTATCGTTTCCAGAAACCACCTGAGAAAAGTACGAGAATAGTAAAGAGTTCAAGGCGACCTGCCAGCATACAGAAGGTAAGTACCCACTTAGCTGATTCATGGACCATATAATAGTTGTCTACGGCTCCCACTTCGCCAAATCCCGGTCCGATATTGCCAAGGCAGGAAGCCACCGCAGAAATTGAAGTAACAAAATCATGACCGAAGAAGGTAAGGAGCAGACTGGCGATTCCAAGTATCCATATATATAATATGATAAATCCCATTACTCGTCCGACCATTTCTTCTGATACGGTTGTTTTGCCCACTTTAATAAAATAAACCGCATTGGGGTGCAACATCTGGGCTATTTGGAGGAGAGCAATTTTTATTGAAATATACACCCTGATAACCTTGATACCACCCCCCGTTGAACCACCACAACCACCCACAAACATGAGGAGGAAAATAATATACTGAGAAAATTGTCCCCAAAGTTCATAATCAGAAGTAATGTAGCCTGTGGTGGTAACAATACTCACAACCTGGAACATGGCATCTCGTAGCAGGTCAAGGGCTGAGTCGGTATTGTGGAAAAAACCCATTTCAAAACTAATACCCACTGTTGCGAGTAATATGATAAGCGTATAAAAAAGGAATTCCCTGTTTTTGCGGAAGGCTCTCACATGACCGTGTACAAATAACTTGTAATGCAGCGAATAATTGGCACCTCCGATAAACATAAATACAATAATGGACCACTCAATGGCCGGGCTGTTGAAGGCCGCCACACTTGCGTTTCGGGTTGAAAACCCACCGGTAGAGAGTGTTGTCATGGCGTGATTAATAGCGTCAAACCAGCTCATATCAAAAAGCTTTAAGAGTATAGCCAGCACCACCGTAAAAGCTACATAAACCACCCAGAGGATTTTAGCCGTAGCTTGTAGCCGGGGCATAATTTTATCTGAAGACGGACCGGGGACTTCTGCACGGTAGAGGACTGCGCCCCCTGCGCCAAGGAGAGGCATAATAGCCAAACTCAAAACAATAATACCCATGCCCCCCATCCACTGGGTAAAACTCCGCCAGAACAAAAGGCTCTTACTCAGGTCTTCTTCGATGTTAAGAATAACGGTTGCACCCGTGGTGGTAAAACCCGACATGGTTTCGAATACTGAATCGGTGATAGACAAAACGTTACAGAAATAATAGGGAAGGGAGCCAAACAGGGAGAAAGCCATCCAACCAAAGGCCACAATGAGGATGCTGCTTTTGAGGCGAAGTTTTTTGTGAAATGGCTTTACTCTAAACATGATAAAGCCGGTGACCAATGTGATAAGCGTGGAAAATATAAAACCGGTGATTTCAACTTCTCCGAAATACCAGGCCATGCCTGTAGGTACTAACATGGCAACAGCCAGACCCATGAGGAAAAATCCCAGGATATGTATTACAAAGGGGAAGTTCAGCAACTAATTCTCCGTTTTAAAAAAGTGGATAGAATATTAGTCAAGTGTATTGGTTGATTCAACCGGTAACCTCCATTGTTAAAATTAAGAAATATCCGGTGACAAAAGGGTTTAATGTATGGAGATAATTATTGGGAGAATTTGCTAAAAAGTGTAGGAATACCAATTTTTATTTTCAGGTCGTGCCTGGCAGAAAAAATGAGGGCAATGAAAATACAATAATAGTATAAGGTATGATTTGGCTAAAATCAGCAAAATTAGGTACTATTTTGCTAATTTTGGAAAAAAGGCAACTGATTTAAAAAACTAGACTTCTATTTGAGAAAAAGTTGTTAATTTTTGACAAATTTTTTGAAATTTTAATTCAATATTTATTTAACAAAAAGTCTGAAACAAACAATTAGGAGGAACTAATGAAAACAGAAACCAGACTCTTTTGGGGTAGTTGTTTCGCTTTGATTACTACAGCATTTTCTTTTAGTATCAGAGCGGGTATCCTTGGACAATTAGGAGAAAAACTTTCCCTGTCAGCAAGTCAGTTAGGTGTTATTAACTCAATGTGGTTTTTGGGATTTCCCATTTCCATGCTTGTAGGTGGGCTCATTTACCATAAGGTCGGTGGTAAGGTCATAATGCAGTTTGCATTTTTTGCCCATGCCTTGGGTATTTTACTCACTATTTTTTCTGGAAGTTACGGCGTTTTACTTTTTTCTACTCTGTTAATTGGGTTAGGTAATGGTTGCACAGAAGCTGCTTGTAATCCTATGATTGCTGATGCTTTCGAAGGTGTTACCATGGCAAAGATGATGAATCGTTTTCATATGTGGTTTCCGGGCGGTATTGTAATTGGAGCCCTGATTTCAAAATTTATGACAGACGCTAATCTTGGCTGGAAAGCTCAAATTTGGGTAATCATGATACCTACCATCGCTTACGCATACTTGTTTTGGGGGCAGGCTTGGCCAAAAGCTAAAGTTGAAGATGCATCTTCTCTTGGAGGCAACTTCAAGGCTATGGTCTCACCTCTGTTTATCGTAATGTTCTTGTTAATGGCTTTAACTGCTATTTGTGAATTTGGCCCTCAGCAATGGGTTGGCTTGATTTTAGCAAAGAGTGGTGCTCATCCAATGCTTATTTTAGCATTAACAGCTGGCTTAATGGCCGTTGCCCGTTATTTTGGCGGAAATGCTGTTGGTAAATTCAATACAACGGGTGTACTTCTTGGCTCTGCTGTCTTGGCTACCATAGGTATTTTCCTTTTCAGTACCCAAACAGGCGGCATGGCTTATGTTGCAGCTATCGTTTATGCACTGGGAATAGCTTATTTCTGGCCCAATATGATTGGCTTTATTGCAAAATATATTCCTGCAAGTGGAGCTCTCGGAATGTCAGCTGTTGGCGCAATGGGAATGTTCTCATCATCAATTTTCCAACCTATCATTGGTGGATGGATTGATTCTAATAAAGCTGAGGCCGTTGCTAAGGGGCTTAAAGGCGATGAATTGGATTTGGTTGCTGGTCAGGCTACACTGCAGACCATGACTTTATTTCCAATTATCCTGGTTGTAGCTTTTGTTGTGGTTCTTTTCTGGGTTAAGAAAATTGAATCTGAAAATCCAGTGGCATAACCTGTAGGATATTAAGAAAATAATTTTCAATTAAAAAAAAAACCGGAGCATTTTGCTCCGGTTTTTTTTTGCCCGGCGGTGGCCTGTTTTGGTCGATTGCATCTGGTAGGTTATATTTATAGGCATAAAAGTGAACATTGATATAGAGATAAGTTCGATTGAGAATATTTAGTAAGACCTTGTAATCACAACTCCTGTATCAAGAAACTGTTGAATGTAGTTTAGAATAAATAGCGTAATGAAAATCAAGAACAGCGCATCCATTAAACAAATAAAACTGCCAGATCCATTGCAGAAAATTGCCTGGGATATTGTAAATCAGCAGGGTAAAATATTCCTGGTGGGGGGATGGGTCCGGGACTGGCTTCTTGGTATCTC
This sequence comes from Fibrobacteria bacterium, assembly GCA_015232855.1. GTDB lineage: Bacteria > Fibrobacterota > Fibrobacteria > UBA11236 > JADFYW01 > JADFYW01. Next base: position 4,470 of record JADFYW010000123.1, on the reverse strand, counting down.
GTCTAAAGACTATGATCTTGAAATATATGGTATTGAACTTGATGAACTGGTGAAAATATTATCTGGTTATGGAACTCCAAATCTGGTTGGAAAATCTTTTGGAGTGATAACCATGCGCATCAGTGGTATTAATTATGATTTTGCCTTCCCCCGTACCGAGTCTAAAACCGGTAAAGGCCACCGGGGGTTTATGGTTAAACCTGATTCTTCTCTTACTTTTAATGAGGCTTCTTCACGGCGGGATTTTACCATTAACGCAATGGGTATTCGTATACCTGAGTTAATATTAGAAGATCCTCATGGGGGGCAAAAAGATCTGGAAAAACGTTTACTTCGTCATGTATCAGATGCTTTTAGTGAAGATCCCCTGCGGGCCATGCGGGCAATACAGTTTGCAGCCAGGTTTGAGCTTGAAATAGATAGTGACACTCAGGGGCTTTGCAGTAAGCAGCCCCTTGAAGAACTACCGGCCGAGCGTTTATTTGAAGAATTCAAAAAATTACTTCTCAAGGCAAATAAGCCATCCATTGGTTTGGAATGGATGCGGAAAATGGATATGCTTCGATACTTTCCGGAACTGAAGGCGCTGGTTGGTACAAAACAGGACCCCATTTGGCACCCCGAAGGTGATGTATGGGCCCATAATAATCTGGTAATAAATGCCGCAGCCCATATCCGTGACACCGAAATTGATATTGATGAGGAAAAAGCTGAATTTGAAAAACTGGCGCTCATGTTTGGGGCCCTTTGCCATGATCTAGGTAAACCCGCAACCACGGTTCTTAAAGACGGAAAATGGCGGAGTCCCGCCCACAGTGCCTGGGGTGAGAGGCCTGCGAGGTCTTTTTTGGCAAGACTTACCCGGGATAAAAAACTGGTAGAACAGGTGATTGTTTATGTACGAGAGCACTTAAAACCGGCTCAACTCTATAATGCCCGGGATGTGGTCAAAGACTCTACTATCAGGCGTCTTTCTTTAAAGGTGGATATTGAAAAACTGGTGCGCATGGCGAAAGCCGACCATTTCGGCCGCGAAACCCCTGACGCCCTGGAAGAAAGTTTTGAAGCCGGAGATTGGTTGCTGGAAAAATCAAGGGCCCTACAAGTGCTCGACAGTAAGCCCGAACCCCTGTTAACCGGTAAAATGTTATTGTCTCTGGGGATGAAACCGGGCCCTCAAGTGGGAAATATTATCAGAGAAAGTTTTGACCTCCAGCTTGAGGGAAAACTAGAGACCAAAGAAGCGGTCTTAGAGTGGGCAAAAAAGAAGCTAGTGTAGTGTCCTAAACGGTATGGAATTTAAGTTATGCTTGTCATCGCCCTGCTTGACTGGGCGATCCATCTCAGTATCGATTATTTTATGGATTGCCCAAGCAGGGCAATGACAACAATGGGATTAATACCTAAACAATTCAGTATATACCCCTAGCTATTTAGAATCCTATTAATAGATAACCTGAAGTTTTGTTCCGTGTTTGGAAATTTAAGAGGTTTATTTAATCCGGTTCTTTATAAATCAGAATTCTGAAATCGCTAATCTTCGATCTTTAATCAATTTTCATGTTAAAGAGAATGCTTTTTAGTCCCCATCTTTTACTCTCTTCCTCAAAGATTTCTGTTCTCCTTTATGCTTTTTTTGTTTAAGGCGCCGCTCCTTGGATGCTTTAGAAGGTCTTGTTTTTTTTCTGGGTTTGGGTTTAATAAAAGCTTTTTTTAAAATTGTCACCAGGCGTTCCTGGGCATCTGCCCGGTTTTGTTCACGGGTGCGATAACGTCTGGCAGTTATGATAATAACACCCTCTGCAGTCATTCGCCTACCGGCCAATCCTTTTAACCTTTTATAAATGATGCCTGTAAGAATAGGCACCGGGCTGGTAGAAAATCGCAATTGAACAGCAGTGGCCACCTTATTTACGTTTTGCCCGCCAGGCCCCGAGGCATGGATGAACGACTCCTGAATGTCGTCTTCATTAAGGGATAGTTGCGAGTTGATATATATCATAAGGAAAGTACGTTGTGGATATTGCCAAAGGCAAAGGTCAAAAAAAATAAACGTTATGAATGCATAAACATAAATTCACGTTCACCTTACCATAGGGCCTTATTTGACCTCTGAACCGGGTTTAGCATCACTGTCCGGGGTGATGAGATGTAATCCGGTATCATCATGGGCAGCCAGCAACATCCCCTGAGATTCGAGGCCCATAAGTTTTGCTGTCTTTAGATTGGATACTACAATTACCTTTTTGCCGATAAGCTTTTCGGGATCACTGTACCCCTCTTTAATGCCTGCTATTATTTGCCGTTGTTCTTTACCCAGAGAAACCTCAAGCTTCATTAGTTTCTTTGATTTTTTTACCGGTTCGGCCTTGAGTATCTCTGCAATTTTAAGTTTGATTTTCTGGAATTCTTCAAAGGTGATTTTCGGAACGTTTTTTTCTTTTGTGGCCTCGGCCTCATCAGATACCATTTTGTTGAGTTTCTCAATTTCTTCTTCAATAACCTTATCATCAATTTTTGAAAAAAGAACTTCTGCTGTCCCCAGTGCCTGGCCGGCGGGGACCTGGATCAGCTTTTCTTCAAGCCAGTTTGTGCTTTTTATCTTATGAGAATATCCAAGCATATGCCACATTTTTTGTGCAGCGTCAGGAATTACAGGGTAAGCTGCAAGGGCGATTGCTTTTACCAGCTGTATGGTGCAATTCATGGTGGCAGCACATTTTGTAATATCGGTCTTTCGGGAACTCCAGGGGGCCTGTTCGTCAAAATAGCGGTTACCGACCCTGGCTAGCTCCATTATCTCGTAACAAACTCTCCGCACCTGGTAGGTGTCATAGAGATTTTCGAGAGTAGTAAATGTTTCTTTTATTTTTTTTAGCAGGGTATGGTCAGCTTCAGAGAGCACAGAGGCCTCAGGTACCGTGTTATCAAAATAACTAGCGGTAAATTTAAGTGCCCGGTTCACTAAGTTGCCCAGAGTATCAGCCAGGTCGCCGTTATGTTTATTTTGAAAGTCTTTCCAGCTGAATGCGCTGTCTTTGGTTTCGGGGGCATTGGCGCCTATAACATAACGGATGGAATCTGACTGAAATTTATTGAAGAAGCCATCGAGGTCTACATACCAACCTGTACTTTTTGAAAACTGTTTGCCTTCGAGGTTATAAAACTCGTTGGCGGGAACATCAGTGGGCAGGATATAATCGCTTTGCCCCATCAACACCGCAGGCCATACCACACAGTGGAAAGGCAGATTGTCTTTACCTATAAAATGCACCAGACGACAGTCTTTGTTGTGCCAGTAGTCTTTCCATTTGTCTGGTTCGCCCTTCTTTTCGGCCCATTCCATGGTAGAAGATATATAACCAATGGGGGCGTCAAACCAAACATACAGCACTTTTCCTTTGGCATCCTCCAGAGGGACGGGGATCCCCCAGTCCATATCACGAGTGATGGGGCGGGACTCCAGGCCCTGTTCTATCATAGCGCTGATAAAGTTTGTCACATTGGGCTTCCAGTTTTTTTTGGAGTCAATCCAGGTTTTAAGGGTGTCAGAAAACTTCCCGAGGTCGAGGAACCAATGTTTTGTTTGTTTAACCACCGGTGTGTTGCAGCAGACTTTGCATTTTGGATCTTTAAGCTCGGTGGCTTCAATCCAATTGCCGCATTTAGGGCATTCATCTCCCCGGGCTTCTTCATATTCACAATGGGGGCAGCCGCCTGTTACATACCGGTCGGCAAGGAACATGTTACAGGATTTGCAGTAGAGTTGATCCGTTGTCTTTTCTGAAATTTTATTCGCTTTGTGCAGGTTGGTAAAAAACTCCTGGCTTAGCTTATAGTGGTGCTTGAGGGAAGTGCGTGAAAAATTATCAAACTCGACATTAAATTTTTTGAATATATCCTGGATAACCTGATTATAATGATCCACGTGTTTTTTTGGGGTATTTCCCTCTTGTTGGGCTGATACAGTAATGGCAAACCCATGTTCATCGGTACCCGATACGTACACAATATCTGCGCCATAGAGTTTTTTAAATCGAACGAAAATATCAGCAGGCAGGTAGGCACCCGCGATATGACCAAAATGGATGGGCCCATTAGCATAGGGCAGGGCACTGGTTACGAGTATTGTTTCTTTTTTGCACATAATATGCAATAGTACAAATTATTAATGGTTTAAAAAAAGAAAAATAATCCGAATTGGCGAGCTGTAATATTTCAATTACATATTGAGTTTTTGATATTAAAAAAGGGTGTGGTTCTTTTAAAACGAAAAGGTTATAGGTGTTCCAAATTCTTTTAAAAAGTCATTCCGGCTTGACCGGAATCTTAGTTTTTGAAAGAATTTGGCCGTCCAGTAGATTCCGAACAAGTCGGAATGACTGGACAAAGCGTACTTTTTCTTACCCTATATAAAAGAGCTGCACTCTATTAAAAAGACAAATTATTACAAAAAGATTGCATACTGCT
>JADFYW010000122.1 GCA_015232855.1 Fibrobacteria bacterium | reverse complement strand
ACAAAAGTAAGGCGCCTGACTCAGGTTAAAAAGACAGCTCTGCCGTCAGCGCTCCTTTTTTTCTTTTTAGCGTTCCTGTTTTTCCCTGGTCAACAATCTCTGGTAGAGGCCCAGACTGTACCGGTCGCTGTTAGTGAGGGGACTGTTGTTTCTGTAGAAAATTCCCGATTCAATAACATTATACAGGAAGTAATAACAAAACCTGAATACTCCTGGCGTCTTCCGATAAAAGCTGACAAGGTAAAAGTTGCTCATAAGCAAACCTTTCTTGATAAGATGGTGAAATCCGCAGTCCGCACGGGAAAATCTGCATTGAAAAAGAGTAAGCGGGTACTGAAAAAAATATACAAATGGATAAAAAATCTCCTTCCGGAAAAAAAATCAGGTACCAGAGGTAGTAGTAGTAGTGTTTTTTCGGCAATGCGGCCCATCATTTATATTCTTACTGGTCTTTTAATTCTGGTCACCCTGACCTGTATTGTCTGGATAGTTTTTCTAGTCATTAAACGGAAAAAAGAATTCACTCCACTGGTGATAAAGGGTGCTGCTGTCCCGGTTGATCCTGAAAGAGAAGATACTACTGCAGAAATGTTACAATCAGATGAATGGTTTGAGTTAGCGAGCACGCTGGCTGCATCCGGGAAGTACCGAGGGGCAATCAGAGCTCTGTTTCTGTCAGTACTTTCGGCATTGTCTCAGCAGAACCTGATAATACTGGAAAAAAACCGGTCCAACCGGGAGTATGAGAATCAGCTGTCTTTATATGGCCGGAAAATTTCTGGTTTACCGACGCGCTTCAGCCATATGGTATTGTTATTTGAAAATGTATGGTATGGAAAAGGAGCCGCCCAGGAACCCGAATATGATAATATGATAGAACTTGCCAGACTCATAGGACGTTATGCACAGCAATAAACGCATAATTCTTACTGCATTTTGCATAGTAGTCTTTCTTTTTGGTGCAGGTGTTGTTTTTCTTTTTCAAAACCTTTCTCACCAGGGTTTGATGTTTCCGCCTTATTCTTCTTTAAGCAGTGAGCCAACGGGCTTGCGGGGGTTGTATGAGAGTCTGGTCCGATTAGGTACCAGTAAGGTGGAACGCTCTTTTGTACCTCTGCATAAAATGGACGAAACAACAGGATGTACCCATATTGTCGCTGGAATGCCAATAAATGCTTTGAATCTTCTTCCAAAGCATGTATATGCTTCCTTAGATTCTTCAGTAAAAAATGGTGCCAAACTCGTGATTGCAAATCCCACACCCACTGGTTTTTTTAACAGTATCATGCTGGATGCCCAGGATAGTAATTCTCATAAAAGTAACCAACACTCTCAAGATAGTACCGGGGAACCAGTGGATAATGCAGGCGTTCCTGGTATTGACAGTGGTGATACAGGAAAAGGCGTATCTCAATTATCTGAGCGTGATAGTCTTGCTCAAGAGAATATTAAAAAAACGTTTATGGATGCAATCATGCAAAATATGATAAATGTTTATGAACAGTGGGAACTGTCTATGCATGTTTTACCCTTTGCAAAAGATTCAACCGGAAAACGCCGCAGCTTTGCCTGGGCGTATTCAACTAATCCTGATTACACTGATTCTGTCCGTTGGTTATCCCCCTGGTATTTTGAGCTGGATACAATAGATTGGAAAGTTTTGTATGCACGCGATGATAAGCCAGTTATTATTTCAAGATCTTATGGTGAAGGGGAAATTATCCTTTCTACTGATTCGTATCTTTTTACCAATGAGGCCCTTGCCTATGATCCCGCCCCTGGGCTTTTGCACTATCTGACAGGAACAAAAGAAAGAATTGTTTTCCATGAAACCCAGTTAGGGATGGTGAAGGAAAAAAACCTGTTTGCTTTATTGAACCGTTATCATCTTCTAGGTTTTCTTATTGCTGTTTTTGTTTTGCTTTTACTGTACATATGGAAAAGTGCTTTTCCTTTGATAACACTGCGGGAGCGTAATTCAGGGGAAACTATTCTACAGGATGAACAGGCAGAAGCAAGTGGAATGTATAATCTGATTGTCGGTGCCTTGCAGAAGAAAGATATCATCAGAGAATGTGTGGAGCAATGGAAGTCGGGTTCTCACCTGCCAAAACGGGTAACAGAATTAAAGGCCCGGGAACTCTATGACGCTGATGAGAAGTTAAAAACAGTTGAAGGTCTTAAGCCAGGGCTCGTTGAACGCTATAACCATATAACTAAAGTGCTAAACAAAACTAGTGGAGTTTGAACCGGTACCCGAGAACCTCCGGTATTTGTGATTGATAAAAAGAAAGGAATGATAATGAACGAAAATACTGATTTTATTCAGCAATCCATTAATAATATCCGGCAGGAGATTGGCAGAGTCATTATTGGCCAACAGGAAGCTGTAGAAAAATGCCTGATTATAATTTTTACCGGGGGGCATGGTCTGATTGAGGGAGTACCAGGTATTGCCAAAACGCTGTTGATACGTACCCTTGCCAGGCTGGTGGATGTTTCGTTTAACCGCATCCAATTTACCCCGGATCTTATGCCGGCTGATATTATTGGTACCAATGTGTTTAATATGCAGAAGGGTGCCTTTGAGTTGGTGAAAGGCCCGGTCTTTACTTCTTTTTTACTGGGCGATGAAATAAACAGGGCCCCTGCTAAAACACAGTCAGCCTTGCTTCAGGCAATGCAGGAACGACGGGTAACTATAGACAGGCATACCTATGAACTTCCTGCCTTTTTTACTGTTTTTGCTACCCAGAATCCAGTGGAATATGAAGGGACTTATCCACTTCCGGAGGCACAGAAAGATCGGTTTCTCCTGAAAATCAATATGGATTATCCCGGACCAGAAGAGGAAATGCTGCTTGCAGAGTCGCTTTCCGGGCGTCAATCGCCGGAACAGCTCCTTGAAAATGGTGATTTTAAGCAGGTCTTTTCCAATGAAATTCTTTCGCGTATCCAACAGTACCTGCAGGATGTGGTGATACGAAAAGAAGTTGTACAGTATATTGTCTCTATTGTGCGGGCGACCAGGACCCACGAAAGTATACTTATTGGTGCTGGCCCCAGAGGGACTCAAGCGTTATTGTTGGCATCCAGGGCTCTGGCAGTGATACGGGGCAGGGATTTTATCACTCCGGATGACATCAAGGAAATTGCTCCTTGTGCTCTGGCACATCGAATAGTCCTGAGGCCGGAATTTGAAATAGAGGGTTTAACCACTGTCCAGGCTATTGAAAAAGTCATCCGGAAAATAGAGGTTCCCAGATAGTGTTTCCGGGTAATCGATTATTTTTATTGTTTGTGGTGGTCTTTCTTCCAGGAATTACCCTGGTAGGATCCGACTCTGCTTATCTCCCAATGGGATTGTTGTTTATCCTGGTGGGTGCGCTTATACTTTGCAGCGACATCCTGTTTTCATTCCGATTAACATCGAAAGTCAAACTTGTATTTGAACCTTTATACCGTTTGACTTGTAATGTTGAAGATCAGATAATCATTACCATTGATAATCCAGAAAGAAAAAGACTAATGCTCAGGATAGGTATTTCTTTTCCTGATTCCATAACATGCGAAAACCGGGTACGGGATTTGACCTTGACCAAAGACCTGGCGATACAACTTGAATGGCCCTGTAAACCTATGACGCGGGGATTATTTCATATTGATCAGTGTTGTTTTGAAGTTCGTTCCATGTTCGGGTTCTTTTATTTTCGGAAAGAAGTCAAAAATCTTTTTGAAATTAAAGTCTATCCTAATTTAAATAAAGAGTACCGGAAATTAGCCAGCATGTTTTTAAACCGCAACCCGGAAGGGGCCCATACCTGGAAAATGCTGGGGAAAGGGCGCGAGTTTGAAAAATTACGTGAGTATATACCCGGAGATAGTTTTAATGATATTCACTGGAAAACTTCGGCAAAACGAGGAAAGCCGGTTACCAAAGTGTACCAGATTGAAAAAACCCAACATGTATATGTTGTGATTGATAATTCCATGCAGAGCGGGAAAATGTTACAATTGGCAAAAAATGACTCCGGCAGTGGGCAGCTTCGTTCCTGTCTGGAGCAGTATATATCATCCTCACTTATTATGGCAAGTGCGGCCCAGCGCCATGGCGATTGTTTTGGTCTGCTTACGTTTAGTAATCGGGCAGAAACATTTATAAAAGCGGGCAGGGGTCCCCGTCATTATAATCTTTTCCGGGATGCGTTATATAACTTACAAGTGCAAGACGTCAACCAGGATTTCCATGATGTTATTTCTACTATCAGGCTCAAAATTCCCCGGCGGTCGATGATTCTTTTTCTTACCCATCTGGATGATTCTGTATTGGCCGAAGAATTTTTACACTCTGTTTCGCTTATTTCCCAAAAGCACCTGGTGGTTGTGGGAGTTATGCAGGACAGAAATGTTCACGCACTTTTCAAAGAACCTGTGGTTCAGGAATATCAGTTGATTGAACAATTGGAAAACCATTTTACCTGGCAGAATCTGGCAAACCTTGAACGTCAGTTGCGTTCCTGTAATGTACAGCTATTTAAATTTCAACCAGAGAAAATCAGTGCACAGCTTATTAATGCTTATATCACTATTAAACAAAAGCAGCTCATCTGATGATCCTTGATCTCAACCAATATATCGAAAAAGAAAGGCCCTGTTGGGAGGAGTTGCAATCCCTTATTGAAAAAAAAGAGGTGCAGGTCCTTTCGTTAAAAGAGGCAAGACGATTATATTTTTTGTATAAGAGAACGGCTACCGCATTGGCACGGTTTAAAAGTGAATCTCATGATCTTTCTTTACAACAATTTTTAGAGTCTCTTGTATCACGTGCATACCGGGAAATTTACAAAGCCTCTAAAAATAGAGTAGGGTTTAATCCCTGGCGCTGGTTTTTCAGTATCTTTCCTTTAACCTTGAGAAAGCACAGTCTGCCATTACTCATCAGCCTGGCTACATTATTATCTGGTGCTGTTATCGGGGGCGCTGTTTTGTATATGGATATCGATGCGCGGCAGGACTTATTACCTGGTTATCTGCAAATCAGCCCGGCTGAGCGGGTGCAGATTGAAGAAAGTGAGAAAGGTGACCGCTTGCAGGGGAACAAAATGACCTTTTCCAGTTATCTTATGACCAATAATATTAAGGTCTCTATTTTTACCTTTAGTCTTGGGATTACTTTTGGTTTTGGGACTATCCTGGTTTTATTCTTTAATGGAATGTTGCTTGGGGCTGTGGTTTTTGATTATATCGCTGGAGGGCAGGCCCTGTTTCTTACGGGATGGTTATTACCTCATGGGATTATAGAAATACCCGCTATTGTGATTGCGGGCCAGGCCGGGCTTGTTATTGCTCATGCACTGATTGGAAGAGGGAGTATGTTACCTTTAAAAGACCGAATGAAAGTTGTTTCCGGGGATGTGGTTACTTTGCTGGGTGGAACTGCAGTACTGCTTGTTTGGGCCGGTATTGTGGAAGCCTTCTTATCTCAGTATCACGATCCTGTGCTTCCTTATAGTTATAAAATTGCCTTTGGCCTGACGGAGCTGGTAGTGTTTGGTCTGTTTTTAATTCTGGGCGGAAGAAAATTACAACTCTTAAAATGGAAAAAAAAGAAGCTGACATTGTAGTGTTGGCACCGGGAACTTTGTTATGAATACTGAACCGCAGGCATCTTTTCATAGTCTTGTCCTAAAAACCCGGGAAGGGGTTTCTTTTTCTATTCCTCTTGCTGGGGTTGCCACCCGGCTTTTTGCGGCTTTGATTGACCAGGCTGTTATTTCAGTGATATTAATTGCGGTGGGAGCGGTAACGGCTCTGTTGGGGCTTATCAGCACTGATATGGTGGGAGCATTGTTATTGCTGGCTCATTTTTTGTGTACAACCGGTTATAGTATTCTTTTAGAGTGGCTTTGGAATGGACAGACAGTCGGTAAGCGGGTGTTAAAAATACAAGTCATGGATGACGGGGGCATGAAAGTATCCTTTCCTCAGATAGCCATTCGGAATCTGATGAAAGTGGTGGATATGCTCCCGGTATTTTTTGCGTTGGGGGGGATTAGCTTTTTCTTATCAAAACTCAATAAACGCCTCGGGGACATAGCGGCAAACACCGTGGTGGTAAATATTTCTATTCCCGAAATACCTGATTATGGTAATGTAGCAGCAGAAAAATTCAATTCTTTGCAGACACAAAAACATATGGCAGCACAATTGCGTTACAAGGGGAATAATAAGATTGCTTATCTTGCTCTGGATGCCCTTATGCGGCGAGATGATTTTAATCCGGAAGGCCGGTTGCAAGTGTTTGGGGAGATCGCTGCTTATTACCGAAATCTGGTGGATTTCTCAGAAGATGCGCAACGCACGCTTTCTGATGAAATACTTGTAAGAAATATAGTGGAAATCATTTTTAAAGCACCGGATACGAAACCGGTAAAGCAAATTTTTTAATTAGTATCTTTTCAATATTAGTCTATGATTGTCAATGCACAAAAAACGTCATTACCCGGCTAGACCGGATAATCCATCAAATCGTCGATTCTGGGATGGATCGCCCGGTCAAGCCGGGCGATGACAATTGTTGTAACCCAGTTTACTTTCAACTAACGCCAGTTTTACACAGAAACTAACTAACGACTTATAAAATTATAAAGTCTTTTCCCTCGCATTTCTTTTTCTCTACCAGGTGACCTCTTATGAGTTCCCGGGCATTCCAGGAACTAACACAACTGATATAAAAATGGTTATCTGGTGTTTTGGTGATCTTGTCGGGGGAATAGACCGGTAGGCTATGTCGGGTATGTATCAGTTTTCGGGGGTCAACGTCGATAAACCCTTTTAAATTAATACCTTCTTCTAATAGCATGCGAGCCAGGCTGCCTCCATCTTTGCCAGCTCCCCAGATATATATATCCCGCTCATGTGCTAGGCCCTTTTTCAGAGCCCAAAATACATGTTGATTTCTTCTCTTCTCCATGGTTCTGTGGCTGTAACGGAGACTTGTTTTTGAAAGGCTTTTTGCATGTATGCGCCAGTAAAATAAGTATTCCGGTACTTTGGAAAACTCCAGACCATGTTCTTTCAGGCGGATCCAGAGATCATAGTCTTCAGGGCCATCATATTCTCTGTATCCGTTCAGCTTCAGAACTTCATCTTTTTTAAACATGACGGAAGGATGGGGGAGTGGGCTTTCAATAAACAAGTCCCTCTCGATTTTCTCTGTTGAAAGAGAATCATTTACCCATTGAAAATAACGGAGGGTTCCCTCTCTCAGAGGGGTAGCAGATAACGGCTTAACCAGACAGGACGTCAGGGCAATTTCCGGGTTGCCAGCTAATAACGCTACTTGCTTTTTAAACCGCTCGGGGTGAACCATATCATCAGCATCCATACGGGCAACCAATTCCGATGAAGAATGTTCCAGTCCGAAGTTTAACGCATCAACGATACCTGTGCCCGGAGATTGCAATATATGAATTCGTTTATCTAAATGGGTAAATGTCTGTGCGATTGCAACACTCTCTGGAGTAGCCTTATCACTAACCAGAAGGAGTTCCCATTCAGTTAAAGTACTTTTCCTGATGGAAGCTATACATTCTTCAAGAAATACTGTTTCTGTTTTGAATGGAAGAACTATAGAGAGAAGGAGCACGTTTAATTTATTTTCCAACCCCATCGCCCATGCTGCAGCGTTGGGAATATTTCCATTTGTCGCTTTTGGAATACCGGTTGAGCCATTTGGCCTGTGCTCCTGATACGTTACATAAGCGATTACTACCAAACAACACACGGGCTTTTACCCTCCGTAGTGTTTTTGGTAGAGATTTTAATTCATTACCGCTCAGGGCCAGGTATTTTAACTTTTTAAGTTTCTGGAAGCCCTGTGGAAGGTCTGTGAGTCGATTAAAATTAAGGTTAAAGCTTTCAAGATTTTTCAATTCTGTGATTTCAAAAGGCAGTTCTTCAAGGTTGTTTCTGTTGAGGTTTAGTTTTTTCAATTTGGTAAGCCAGCCAATTTGCGCGGGTAAAGTTGTAATCTGGTTGATGCTAAGGTCCAGATATTCCAAAGAAGCTAGTTGACCTATCTGAGGTGGCAATACAATAAGGATGTTTTTCCGAAGATTTAACTGCTTGAGTTTTTGTAGTCTGCCAATTTCCGCCGGGATATCCATTATGGCTTTATTTGATAAATCTAACTTTATAACCCTGTTTTCTTTATCTAATTCTACCAGTTGTTTTGCTTTGACTCCATTAATGTTATTACTATCAAGTATGGCCTGCACCGCTTCAAGATCAGTTAATTCCTTCCACTTTTGCTCTTTGAGAGCTTTCTCTTCTGCTTCAGAAATGGTGGATTTTTTCATCATCTTTTCTTCTGTGGTTTTTATATCAGCGAGATCCAGACTCCGTTGCATTTCATTTTGAAGAGATTTGAGTGCCATGGGGTGTTTATTGGCAATTTTAGATCGGGCGTGATTATTAATTTCAACATTAAGAGCTCTCAAAATTTTAAGTGCTAATTCCCCCTCAAGATTTAATATATCATTCATGCTCCCTTTTACAGAAGTTGCCAGTCGTATTTCACCACTCTCAACAAGTACCATACGGGCGTTAATTTTAATTTCATCATAGATAACCTGATAAGCCCCGGTTATAAGGACACCCGCTGAAACAAGTGCACCTATCTCCGGCGCAGTAGAATCGTTAACCAGATCCGTTTGAGAAAAATCCTGTTCTTCCATTATTTTCTGGATTTGGGAGCGCTCTACCATGTATAGTTCAGCTTGTTTTAAATCAGTAATAAGTGCTTCCTGAATTCCCATAGAAATCCAGTCATTTTGTTTGTTTTTGGAAATATTGGTAAAGGGAATCACTGCAAGGGATTTGCCGGCGGCTTCATCTTCTCCCACAAGAACGGTTTCATTCATGATGCGTAAAACGTTTGGGTCAATAGCGAGGGCTTCGGCAGATAATTGTTGCGCTTTATCTTTGTCACCATTTATCAGGGCCTGTTGGGCGCTGGCAATTTTTCTCTGGGCAGCGGTGGAAACCGTACTGCTGAGACCAATCATAGATGGGGTGCCTGTAACACCCGACAGGGTCAAAGCTAATTTTCGTTCAAGCATTCCCAGTTCATCCAAAGACCCTGTTGCAAATGCTGTTTCTTCTACTTTGCCTGTTTTCATATCTATAAGCCGCGCATCAAAACGGATCTTGCGGCCAGCGGATTGATAGCTTCCTAAAACAAGCTTTTGTACCGGTACCAGGCTGTTTAATTTGGGGAAAACCTCTTTCATCATTTTGGATTCGGAATATTCAAATTCTCCACTTGCATCCATGGCATTGCGGTATTCAAGCTCGTCTATCACATTCATTATCCAGATGCGGTCCAGCATACGGTAGGGTGAATACTCCTGCATATCAGAAGAAACGGCTTCTGCAGCGGCCAATGCAATCCATTTGGAAGAAGAATCCCGGGTATTGTTATTAAAGAGCAAGACTGCGGCTGTTTTCGCATCAGGCTTCTTTTTGTTCCGGCTCTTTTTATCTTTCAGAGCCTGCAGGGCTTTTTCCCGGGCCTTTTTTTTATCACCAAGAGCCTGGTATACTCCGGCCAGAAGCTGACTTGCCCTTTGACTGCCCGAGTCAATACTAAGGACATACTCAAGGTTATTTTTACTCTTTTCAAGATCACCATGTGCAAGCTGAAGGGAGGCGATATGCAGGGCCGCATCCACAAAACAGGGGGCTATTATCAGTGCTCGCTGAAAATCTTGCACTGCTTTATTATTTTTACCAAGGGACAAATAACATTGTGCCCGTCCAGCATACATATCCGGATATGCTTTAACCTGGTGTTTTATCAGGATGTCGTATATACCAATGGCCTTTTTATATTTACCCGTTAAAAATAAGGCATGGGCATAGTTTAATTGTATGCGTGGGTCGTCACTTTTGAGAGCTGCTTTTTTTATTTGTTTCAGGGCCTTTTTTTGTTCGCCTGTTTTCATGAGCAGAACCCCGTAATTACTGTGATGAATTGGGTTCTGTTGCAGGGAATCCGTCGCTGTATAAAGAACAATAGCGTTTTTCTGTTTCCCTTGCCGGGCATGTATAGCCGCGATACCGGACAGAACCGGAATCTCCAGTTGCTCATTGCCCAGTTCCTGAAGTAAGTCTATAGCGGTTTCATTTTCATTTAATGTGTGGAATACTACGGCCCTGTTGTAATCAAGGAGTTTTCCGGCTTTAAATTTTTCTGCATTTTTAAAAGATTCAAGGGCCCCTTCATAATTTTCTGATTTGGCTCGTTCAATCCCCTCATCCATAAAACTGGCTGCATATTTGTTCATTTCGCGGGGACTATATACATAGTTATCACTGATGATACGGAATCCATCGAAATTTTCTTTGTTGAAGAGACTATCTGTTGGTTTTTCTGATGTCTTTCGTAAGTGGAGCAGGTGCAGGAGTTGTCTATGGGATTCTGCTTTTCTACCAAGTGACAAGGCTATTTTACCTAACTCTTTACGAAGTGAGGTATCTCCGGGCGAAAGTGCTGAGAGTTCCAGTATTTCCTGAAACGATGCCGCAGCATTGTTTTTTTTCTGGTAGAGGGTAATAAGTTTTTCGCGTATGGTGATATCCAGGGGATATTGTTGTTTTAAAAGACTGTACAACGTTGAAGCTTTATCCCATTTGACCTGCTTTTCGAGATATGCAGTATAATCAAGGAGTATAGGTAAGGGGACAGAAAAAGAGGTGTACCAGGTGTCTCCCTGACTACCTGATAAATCACTGAAGTTACTCAGTATAAGAGATTGCCTGGCTGTTGCATTTTGAGGTAAAGGGAAAACCGCTTCACAAGTACTGTCATCAACCCAGTTCCCCATGCTTTCGCCGTTATTTTCAATTTTAAGTACCGGTAGTATTGATTGCTTCATTGCTTCAGAAAAACTAATGCGTATTATAATTTCTTTTGGCTTTAATCCTGAATGTACAGACATACCTGTAATCTCCGGGTTTATCAGGTCAATGGTAAAGGTAATGGAAACGGTTTCACTTTTATTACCAGACTTATCGCTTGCCTGCACCTGTACAATATGATTTCCTTCTGCCAAATCAAAAAAGGTAAAAGTGGAGTCTTTGGTGACTGTAGCTTCAAGGGTATCCAGTTTAAAAGAATAAATACCAAATCCGCTTTCATCTCCCATACCTTTAACTATGGCCTGAACATGGTTCTGATTAAAGAAGTTGCCACCATTATTAAGAATAACATCAGTACTGCTTAATCGGGGCCTTTTCGTATCTACATTAATTTTTAGTACTACCGGGCGTTCCGGATAAAGACCGTTGATGTCCCTTAATTTTGTAAGACGGAGGCGAATTTCACCGTGTTCCTCAGAACTGGGGAAGGTACCATTTAGTTCAAGCAGCCGGGTCGTCTTCCAATGGGTACGTACCTGATATTTTTCAGGAGTAACCTTAGTATGCAGTGTGGTATCCATTGTCCGGTTGAAAAGCAGCAGTAAGGTGCCATCATCTTCAATGAAGTAATTGTTCAGGTAAGGGTGCATTACTCCCTGCCCATAAGTTTTGTTTGGAACCAATAGAAAGAGTAATGGCATCACAAATATCAAAATAATGTTCATGGTAGCGTTTTTTATTAGGGAGGAAACGGGCACTATCGTTATCTCACGTTTTATCTGATTTGCATTATGATCGGGGCTCTTATTCAACATTACTGCTTAACCGGATTAATGTATAGTACTTGTTTTTTTATGCACCCGGAAGGGTAATTAAAAAGGTGGTACCTTCTTTTTCAACAGAATCCAGGGTTATGGTACCACCATGGGCCGTAACAATATCCTTGCATAGCGGAAGACCCATACCGGTCCCCAATTCACCGGCTGTTCCCTGAGTGGAGGTTTTTTCATAATAATCAAATAACTTCTTCTGTCGGTTTTCAGGTATGCCAATCCCATTATCTTTTATGGTGATAACCGTGCTGTTACCCGATTGAGCCAGGTCTATACTGATATAGCCACCTTCATTACTGAATTTTATAGAATTGGTTATCAGGTTTTTAATCACTTCTTCCAGCAGGGTCGGGTCCGCAAATAGTTCAGCTTCTTTCGGATAAACTTTTTTGATTTCCAACTTTTTCATATCAATTTTTACCGTGCATTCAAGAAGTATGCGTTCAATACACTCATCCAGACGAAACCGGGATTTGGTTATGACCATTTTATCTGATTTCATGCGGGTTGCTTCCAATACATTGCCAATCAAATCAGCCATGTTGGTGGTGAGGAGTTTTATCCTTTTCTGGTATTGGTGACGCTCTTCTTCAGTTATTTCCGGCTCCTGGGACAATTCAGCATAGCTGCCGATTGAGGTAAGGGGCGAACGGAGGTCATGGGACACCAGAGACACAAATTTATCTTTCAAATCATTTGCGTCTTCCGCCTTTTTCTTTTCTACCGATAATTTTTTAACCAGATTCAGTTCTGTGGAAATAAGCATATATGCCAGAATAATCGCAAGCACAACCAATCCTGAGAATACCAGAATAATCGTCCATTGCAATACTTGATAACTGGACATCACTTCATCTTCATCAATTTCACTGGTTATCCCGACATTGAGCAGGCTGTTCCATTTCCAGGCTCCCAGCACACATACCCCACGATAATCCCGGAAGGACTTCATGCGCTGTCCTGAAATTTTTTGTGTGGCCGTTTGAGCAGCGAAGGTAAGGGGAAGGCTGTCCTGACTAATGCTTTGGAAATTGTTTACCGTAAGCAGATTATAACCGGGATCCTTTACATATATTGAAAGCATACTGCGTTGTCCGCTTTGGAGCAGTCCCGCATTTTCCAGATGATGATTGAATCTGCTTTCTGTGAGCAATAATCCTTTGTCATCAAAAAGGTAGGTTTCTCCCGTTTCACCGGAACGTCCCAGTTCTGCGAAATAACTGAAATTACGAATAGGATCCAGGCGTAGCGAAAATACTGCAATCACACTATCATTGGTATCCCGAATGGGTGATACTATAAACATGGTTAACCACCGGGTAAAAGTGGAATATGCGGTCTGTTCCTGAACAGGGACGTCTGAAATCATGGGGGGGACAATTACCGTTTTGCCTTCCAGAGCAGCCTGGAATAGTTCAGGATGTGTCAGGCTGATAATATTTTGCGTACCAATATTTTGATCACGCATAGAAAAAAGGCTTTGACCGTTTTTACAAATAACAAAAATCCCCAGGTCTCCCTGCAGCTTTAATTTGTCTTTGAAGAAAGCACGGACCTGTATCTGTTCCGGAGAAGTTTTAAGGTTTTGAATATTTCTTTGAAGGGATTGCTGGGCTTTGGTCCACTTCAGCAGTTGGGGTGATTCGGCCAGTGTTCGGGTAAAGATTTTTCTCTCTTCTGCCCATTTATTCAAAGATTTATCAACATAAGATAACGTCGAACGCAATTGACTTACCGCTGTTTTGAGAGTCTGTTGTTTTGTGGACCTTAAGACCCAGAATAAAAGCAGGGTACTAAGTACCAGAAATACCGTAATAAGGGATAAAATCCGTAAATGCATAATTCGCTTGAGCATAAGTCATATTTTATCACAAAATGGCCCGTTAAATCAACTTAAAGTTGAGAGTTCGGAGTTCAGAGTTACTTGTTTGGGCTGTTAGAGGAGTTCAAAGTTCAAAGTTCAGAGTTACTCATCCTTGCTATAAAAGGAGTTCGGAGTTCAGGGTTCAGAGTTCAGAGTTACTTGTTTGGGCTATAGAAGAAGTTCGGAGTTCAGAGTTCAGAGTTCAAAGTTCAAAGTTCAGAGTTGAAAGTTACTTGTTTGGGCTATAGAAGAAGTTCGGAGTTAAAGTTACTTATCTGGGCTACTAAAGAAGTTCAGAGTTACTCATCCTTGCTATAAAAGGAGTTCAAAGTTCAGAGTTACCCGTCCAAGCTATATGGGGAGTTCAGAGTTGGCTTATCGGGCTATTTTATTTGGTTTTATGCTTTTTTGACCGGCATTCTTTGCATTTGTTGTCGCAGCACCATTGGCAGAAGAAACAGTCCGGGCAGTTGTGTTTCTTGTCTTTTGCCTTTTCAGGTATGGGTTCATAGACCAAGCCTTCTATTTCTTTAATTCGTTTCCATAGCATACTATGAATAAAGTGGGATAAACCGGGTGAACTGACCAGTTTTTCTGTAATAAATAATTATCTGTGGTCAGTTGAGGGTCGTCAGTCGCTGAATTTGTTCTTTTGGCTACTCAAGAGTGAAGTGTATTGACCTTTCTGCTTTAGGTAGCTAATAATTTTGCATAGCTAGTTCTTGTTCAGGATTAAGTATTTTAACAACCAG
>JADFYW010000121.1 GCA_015232855.1 Fibrobacteria bacterium | reverse complement strand
ATTCGTCATATTTCATATTTATTATAGTGAACCTTTACCTTGATTCTTGATTTTTAGCATTTTTATGCTTATTTGACATATATTTCTAATCCATGACCAATACTCACCTGCAAGAAGTTTCCGATTAATTATTCGTGACAAATTATTAACCACCTAAACCTTAATTTGAAATCACGCTCTTGCTTTTGTTCTTTCCAGTTTAAATAATTAGGTATTTAAGGAGTTATTTTTAGAACAAAATCGAAAACTTAGTGACAAAGATATTGCTCTTATGTAATATCAACTTTAGTGGGATCCACCGAATAAATTTGTCGGCATCACACTGAAAAAGTCATTTAGTAAAAAGACCGACAAGGCTATAAACACAATAAAAACCAATACCATAAGTAATTGTACGCCTGAGGTTTTTTGAATTTCGTGTTTGTTCTTTACATCACAGACTTCCCCTGGACAGTACTGGGCTTTTTTCTTATAAAACCATTTATAAAACAAGCACCCAAGACATATCCCAAAGGCTGATTCAAAGGACAAAAAGATAAGACAAATAAGGCAGATGAGGCCGGTAATAATACTGTAACTATTCACTATTATAAACATTATGAACATCACCGCTGCCATCACAATACCTATCGTCCAGGCAAATTTTTTCTGGGCGGCGCCTACATATTCCGGTGTTTGGTTTCTTACAATGAGGCGGCCAATTATTAAAGTGGGCGCGTATTTCGGATTGATAAAAACACGGATGATAAAATCAAACAAAAAAGCGATTATGAAATACTTAATCACTAAAAAGTTTTGCTTGAAAATAATCATTATAAGAGACATAAAAGCCGCCATAAACAATATTCCCGCTGATGCACGTATTTCCCGTTCGTTTAATACCGGAATGTCATAGCCTTCTACATCTTCACCAAATTTTATCATGTTGTTCCTTTCATATTATAATAACAGCGATAAAGCTTCTCCGGACATATAGCATTTCATCTCCAAAATATATAGCTCGTTCCTGTTCAAAATACATCTTTCTCAAAAAAAAGGACGCAAAGACCACTTTACCGCGATGGGTGCCAGATGCTTCCGACCATCCTTCAAGTTCTATCCTCTGGACTTCGGTTCCTGCTTTCAGTGACACTTACCTCTCTAAAAAGCCTTCAAACTCATCGGTTTCACCGAATTCTCAGATTTCCAGGCAAGCTTAATTCATGAAATATTGGCATGATTCGGCCTTTTTGGCCCAAAAACACCTGCTTTTTAATATTACACTCGATTGTTCCCTTCAAAAGTGGTACCATAGAGATAGCCAGTCTTATTTGTCAGCCAGAATTTTTCATATCGCCCTCAGTTACTGATACGCGATGTTGGGTGGGTGGCAAACAAGCTAACGGCAAATTGGACGTGTTTATGAGAGAAATTGTAATAACCTGTGCGATTACCGGAGCGGAAACAACAAGGGCCCATAACCCTGCGCTCCCTCTTACCCCTAGAGAAATAGCTGGTTCCGCAGCAGCAGCCTGCCGGGCAGGAGCGTCAATTATTCATCTGCATGTACGTAAACAAGACGGTACACCAACACAAGATAAAGCCATTTTTAAGGATGCCATAAAACGAATAAGAGATCATTGTGATGCCGTTATAGAAGTGACCACAGGTGGGGCTGTGGGAATGAGTCTGGAAGAGCGACTGCAACCACTTGAGCTTTCCCCTGAAATGGCCTCCCTTGATTGCGGTTCTACTAATTTTGGCGATGAATACATTGTAAATACCATTCCGATGATGCGGAAGGCAGCTCAGACCATGGCCAGACTACAGGTAAGACCTACTCTGGAGTGTTTTGACATTTCTCATATCGACGGGGCCCGGCTCCTTATTAATGAAGGGTTATTAAAGCCACCCTTCCATTACGGGTTAGTTATGAACGTACCCGGTGGTGTATTTTTTAGTAAGGAAACACTCGACTTTTTTTACAAACGTTTACCCCAAAAAAGTTTCTGGACAGGCATTGGCATAGGGGGAAGAGCCGCAAAGGAGGCAATATCCGCGTCCGTCTTATCCGGTGGGTTTGTCCGGGTTGGGTTTGAAGATAATGTATGGGAGGCCAAAGGGAAACTTGCCGAAAGTAACGCTTCCCTGGTAGAGCAGGCCGTTGAAATAATAAAACACCATGGACATAGGGTTGCGTCACCGAAACAGGTGAGGACGCTGTTTAATCTGAAAGGAGTCTGATGTATGGAAAAGAATACTGACAAAGGAAACCCCTTCGGTGCCCATCGTGTTATTGAACCCAAAGGAGTACTCCCTCAGCCAGCACAAAAACTGGATAATAGCATGGACCGTATTTGGGATAATGAAATTTTGGTTGATGTTGAGGTATTGAACGTTGATTCTGCCAGCTTTACCCAGATAAAAGAAGAAGCCAACGGAGACGAAAAAGTAATTGCGGACATCATTTTAAAAACCGTAGCAGAAAGAGGAAAACAACATAACCCCGTTACGGGTTCAGGCGGTATGTTTATCGGGACCGTGAATAAAGTAGGTGCAGCTCTTAAAAATCGTGACCTCAAAAAAGGAGACCAGATAGCCAGCCTGGTATCTCTCTCCCTCACTCCCCTTCATATCGAAAAAATTCTCAAAGTAAAAAAGGAAATTGACCAGGTTGTCATCAAAGGAAAAGCAATTCTCTTTGAAAGCGCTATATACGCAAAACTTCCTAATGATATGCCAGCAGGCCTTGCCCTTGCTGCCCTGGATGTAGCCGGGGCTCCGGCCCAGGCAGCCCGGTTGGCCAAAAAAGGAGATACCGTGGCCATTCTCGGAGCCACGGGGAAATCAGGAATCTTATGTGCCTGGGCACTCAGAGAAAAAATTGGTAATGAAGGCAGAATAATCGGGCTCGGACATTCTGCAGAAAAATGCAAGCTGCTTGAATCACTGTCACTTTGTGACGAGGTCATTGCTATAAACGCAACGGACGCTCTTGAGTGTCATAAAACCGTCTCGCAACTAACCCATGATAAGATGGCAAACCTGGTTATCAATTGTGTTAATATTCCAAATACCGAAATGGCTTCCATCCTCATGTGCCAGGAAGAGGGTACGGTTTATTTTTTCAGTATGGCAACTTCCTTCACCAAAGCTGCCCTGGGTGCCGAAGGAGTAGGAAAAGACATCTCAATGATTATAGGAAACGGATATGCCAGGGGCCACGCCGACCTCACCCTCTCTATCCTGCGGAAATCAAAAACCATCCGGGAACTCTACGAAAAACTGTATGCATAAAGGGTAAGATGAAAATTATTAAGTCAGTCAGATATAAACATATCCCCTTGTTCCGTAAGGTAACTTCGGAAGAGTGGAACGACTGGCGTTGGCAGATGAGAAACGCGGTTCATTCAATTGATGACCTGAAACGAGTGGTAAAACTCAAAAAAAGCGAAGTGAAAGATTTAGAAAATTGCTTAAAGCGCTTCCGGATGGCCATTACACCCTACTACGCCGCTTTGATGGACAGGGAATACCGGCTTTGCTCTGTTCGGCTGCAGGCAGTCCCTACTCTCCACGAATTACAGGACGATATAGACGATTGGGACGACCCTTTAGCTGAGGATGTTGATTCTCCGGTCCCAGGTATTACTCACCGCTACCCCGACAGGGCCCTGTTTATGGTAACCAATATCTGCTCAATGTATTGCCGCCATTGCACCCGCCGGCGCATGGTGGGTTCAAGAGACAGTCACCTGTCTCGTGCAGATATTCAAAAGGGCATTAATTATATCAAAGCCCATCCTGAAATACGTGATGTGATACTCTCAGGGGGAGACCCCCTTATGCTTACCAATACCATGCTGGAAGACATACTGAAAAAACTCCGGCAAATTCCCCATGTAGAAATTATCCGTATTGGCTCCCGTATGCCGGTAGTACTTCCTCAGCGGATAACTGATGATCTGGTGACCATGCTCAAACAATATCATCCCCTCTATGTGAACACTCATTTCAATCACTACAAAGAAATTACCAAAGAATCAAAAGAAGCATGCGAGCGCCTGGTGAACGCAGGAATCCCGGTACATAACCAGAGTGTCTTATTGCGGGATGTAAATGACTGCCCACGCATTATGAAAAAACTGATGCAGACCTTACTGATGATTAGGGTTCGTCCCTATTATATTTACCAATGTGATATGTCTAGAGGCATTGCCCATTTCCGTACATCTATTACTAAAGGAATTGAGATTATGGAAAACCTGCGGGGCCATACCAGCGGCCTGGCCCTTCCTACTTTTGTGGTGGACGCCCCGGGAGGCGGGGGAAAAATCCCCGTTGGCCCCGACTATATCTTATCGCGCTCTGATAAACGGGTAATACTCAGAAATTACGAAGGAGTAATTACAACCTACAGTGAGCCGGAGAATATTTACTCCAACTGCTGGTGTGAATTATGCAAAGGCAAAAAGTACGGACCTGAAGACGGCCTGGCAAAACTGTTGTTAGGTGAAAAAACGGTACTTGAACCAGAAGGTTTGAAACGGAAGACACGACATAAAAAGAAAAGAAAATAATTTCAAAATTCAACAGATACTCATAACATGAATAAACTCAATCTATCCAAACAAAAAACAAAACAGGCACGGAAACTTGCAGGTGCAATCACGAGGCCCGTACAGGCCTATATTGATACCCATACCACCATTTCAGTTGAACGAACCGTACTTCGCGTACTCGGAGCTAACGGTATGAATAAAGAAGGTGTTCCGGTTCCCAACCTGGCGGTTAACTGCTTAGAGGGTAAACTGGCGAAAGGAGCAGCCAGATACTGGGTAAACGCTCTTTTACACTACGACGGAAATCTGCAAAAGCTCAATCGGGCTGTTGCAAAGGGTAAAGATATTTCTGCCCTGGAGATGGTTTCTGATGTCAAACTAAATAAAGTAGTACGCCCCTTATTAGGTACGTTCAATAAACAGATTACTGCAAATGTAAAAACCCGGAACATGATGCTACGGCGCTACCGTAAAAAAGATGACTCTCCCCTCCTTTACTTAATTGTTGCAACGGGTAATATTTATGAAGACGTGAAACAAGCCGAAGCAGCCGCCCATCAGGGAGCGGACATCGTAGCGGTTATCCGCACTACTGCTCAAAGCCTTTTAGATTATGTGCCCTGCGGAGCCACCATCCACGGGTTTGGCGGAACGTACGCAACCCAGGAAAATTTCCGCATTATGCGTGAAGCACTGGATAAAGTCGCCCACAAAGAAAAACGCTACATCCGTCTGGTGAATTATGCCTCAGGTTTATGCATGCCTGAAATTGCTGCCATGGGGGCATTGGAGCGCCTTGACATGATGCTGAACGACTCTATGTACGGGGTATTGTTTCGAGACATCAATATGTATCGTACTTTTGTGGATCAGCACTTCTCGCGCATGCTTACCGCTTTTGCTGATATCACAATTAACACCGGAGAAGATAATTACCTCACAACAGCAGATGCTTACCAAAATGCTCATACCGTACTTGCTTCTCAGTTTATTAACGAGGGCTTTGCCGGGAATGCAGGCTTGGCTCCCAGGCTTATGGGGCTGGGCCATGCCTTTGAAATAGACCCTTCCCTCAAAAATAGTGTCCTCTATGAAATCGCCCAGGCCCAGATGGTGAGAGAAATATTCCCTGAAGCTCCCATAAAATATATGCCTCCCACCAAATTTATGACCGGTGATATATTCCGGGGCTATGTGTTAAATTCCATGTTTAATCTGGTATCAGGCATGACAAGCCAGTCGATACATCTTTTAGGAATGCTGACTGAAGGGATATTAAACCCCTTTATGCAGGACCGCTATCTTGCGGTAAAAAATGCTCAATATATAATGAACGCAACAGCTGACCTTGGCCGTGAGATACAGTTTGCTAAACACGGGATAATCGCCAAACGAGCGGATGAAGTTTTAAATAAGACCCTCACTTTTTTAGAAAGAGTAAATAAACTGGGGCTCTTTAAATCTATATCAAAAGGTCTCTTTGCTGATGTAAAACGCTCTCCAAAGGGTGGTAAAGGGTATGCCGGAGTTTTGCGAAAGGATTCTGACTATTGGAATCCGGTGGAAGATTTTTTGCAAAAAAAACTGAAATTAAAATGAACATAGAAATAAGAAATGCTTAGATAAGCAGGAGAGGAATAAAAATTTGATTAACGATTGATGATTAACGATTTTTGATTTTAGAAGTTGTATAACTGTAGTTTTCCTGCTTCAAAAATCAGCATTTGCAAAATCCTTTATTGAATATCAAAATCGAAAGTTTATAAGAGGAATTGGTAATGCAAATACGACCCTATGGCGATACATTGGATGACGGAGCGGTGCAGCTTTCTTTTACCCTCCCCATGTCGAACTCGGAGAAGTCCCGGGAAGCGGCAAAGCGCTTTGTACTTAAACATGGGTTTAAGCGTTGTGAAATAACCAGTGCCGAGGCTCTGGCTGACAATTTCACCATGTTTGTAGTGTATGCCTGGACAAAACTGGGCATAGACTCATCTGAAGTAAAAGACGTCGTAAGCGCGGCCCCTGAAATTATGAACTTTGATGAAGTGAACCTTTTTATTAAAGAACATGTCAAGCGTCCCATAGTGATTGTAGGTGCCTGCACCGGCTCAGACGCCCATACGGTTGGCATTGATGCCATTATGAATATGAAAGGTTATAACCACCATTTTGGTCTGGAACGATACCCCATGGTAAGAGCCTATAATCTTGGTGCCCAGGTCGAAAACCAGCATCTCATTGAGTACGCGATAAAGGTAAAAGCTGATGCCATCCTGGTTTCTCAGATCGTAAACCAAAAAGATATGCACCTGGAAAACATGAAAGAGTTTATCAGTTTTGTAAAAGACAAAAAAGTTCGCAAACAATTTCTCTTAATCGCCGGAGGCCCCCATCTGAACCATAAAATGGCAAAAGAAGCCGGGTTTGACGCGGGGTTTGGTCGTGGTTCCTATGCTGAACATGTAGCCACTTTTGTAGCCAGGAAGCTGGCAGGGAAGTCAAAATGAAACCTTTGAAACTACATAAGGGCTTAGCAGAGTTCCAAAAAGCAAAAAAGATTATTCCGGGCGGTACACTCGGGATAAGACGTCCTTATAATTTCGTAGAAGGTGAGTACCCCATCTATATTGATAGCGGCAAGGGCGGACATATCACCGATATCGATGGAAACAAATACATAGATTATTTATGTGCTTACGGTCCCATTATTCTCGGATATCGGGAAGCGGAAGTTGATGAAGCCGTAATAAAGCAAATTCGGGACAAGGGGTTTTGCTTTTCTCTAACGCAGACCCTTCAGAACCGCCTGGCAGAAAAACTCATCTCCCTTATCCCCTGTGCAGAAAAATGCGTGTTTGTTAAAACCGGCTCTGACGCAACAACTCTTGCTGTTCGCATCGCCAGGGGCTATACCAAAAAGACTTCTGTTTTGCGGTGCGGCTATCATGGTTGGCATGATTGGTGTGTGGAAGTAAAAGGGGGAATACCTGAGAAGCTGTACGAAGATATATATGAATTCAAATATAATGATCTGGAAGCCGCCCGCACACTGGCAGATACCCATAAAAAAGACCTTGCCGCCATAATAGTTACTCCCCTCGGGCACCCCCTTGCCCATAACATAGAAGAGCCTGCCCCGGGATTTCTGGAAGGGTTGAAGGAATTAGCAAAAAGGACCGATGCCGTTCTTATTTTCGATGAAATTCGCACCGGATTTCGTCTTGCAATGGGAGGAGCACAAGAATATTATGGTGTCACTCCTGATTTAGCCTGTTTTGGCAAAGCCCTGGCAAATGGGTACGCCATAAGCGCAGTATGTGGAAAAGAACCCGTAATGAATATGGTTGAAAAGGATGTATTTGTTTCTTCCACCTTTTTTCCCAATAGCGATAGTTACGCAGCTGCATTAAAAACACTCGAAATTATGGAACGGGATAAGGTCCTTTCTCACATATGGAAAAAGGGGAACACCTTTCTCGATTCGTTACGTGCCATTATAAAAAAATACCCCCTTAGAGCTGAAGTCAGCGGTATCGCACCTTTGTTTTTTATCACCTTTGCAAGAGACAACAAAAAGTTGTATAAGAAAAGGCGGCTGGAGTTTTATACCCAGCTTATCAGGCGAGGCATATTTATGCAACCCTACCATCATTCCTATATTTGTTATCGTCATAGTTCAGAAGACCTTACTAAAACCCTTAAAGCTATTGATGATTCCCTCAGAGTAGTAACAGACACTATTGGATAATTGTTTTCTATGGACATCACTCCCGAACAATTAGTTTCTTATGGCCTGACAAATACAGAAGCGACTTCATTTGCTTCGTCGTTACGCTCTCTACCCGCTTCCTCCACTCCGGAACAAAGGTGGATGAGCATATCAAAAAAACTGCTGAAACCTCGCCACCCTTTTCAACTTCACCTATTTTTATTTCAAACCACCTATGCAAATCGGGACCCGCTCAATGGCCCGCCCCCTGCCTGGTGTCCAGATTCTGATTCTGTCACAACCAATAATATCGAACAGCTCATGACAGGGCTGAAGATTGATGAATACAACATGCTCCATAAATGGTCAGTTGACAATCGTGGTGAATTCTGGACTTTTATAATAGAAACCCTTGGTATTCGATTCTCTTCTCAAATGAACACTATCATGGGAGCCCGGGATAATACCGAGAATCCTCAATGGCTCTCTGGAACAACCATGAATATTGCAGACAGTTGCTTTCTGGCCCATGGAGAACAAATCGCTATTATTTACCAAAATGAGGAAGGGGAAAAAAAAGAGTGGACCTATAATAAATTACACAAACGCTCTTGCCAGATTGCACAATCACTGGTTACGGATGGTTTTAAAAAGGGTGATAAACTAGCCTGCTTCCTTCCCACTACCCCTGAATCCACGGCTCTCTATTTAGGAATCATTATGGCAGGATGTGTGGTGGTTTCTATTGCAGAGAGTTTTAGTGACCTTGAAATCAAAAAAAGAATGAGAATTTCCGGCGCTGAATGTCTGATAACCCAGGATACCCTTCTCCGGGGTGGTAAAGAGATCCCCCTCTATGAGAAGGCTGTATCTGCGGAAGTATTTAAGATAATTGTTATGCGCAACAGAGGTAGTAAGACCAGAGTAAAATTAAGAGGCCAGGATATCTTGTGGGAAGACTGGTTAAGCCCAAACACCAAATACCCCTCGGAACAATGCCTGCCTGAAGACCCCATTAATGTTTTATTTTCTTCTGGTACCACCGGAGATCCCAAGGCCATTCCCTGGACCCATACCACTCCTATAAAATGCGCAATGGACGGATTTCTTCATCATAATATACAACCCGGTGATGTTGTTTCCTGGCCTAGCAGCCTGGGATGGATGATGGGACCCTGGCTTATTTTTGCTGGTTTGATAAACCGCGCCACCATCGCATTATACAACGGAATACCTACAGGGAAAGGCTTTGTCGGTTTTGTTCAGGAGGCAAAAGTAACTATCCTTGGAGTAGTTCCAAGCCTGGTAAAAGCCTGGCGGACCAATGATAGTGTGAATGGTTTCGACTGGGAAGGTATAAAGGCTTTTAGTTCCACCGGAGAATGCTCCAATGCAGAAGATATGCTTTATCTTATGTCACAGGCCGGGTATAAGCCCGTTATTGAGTATTGTGGCGGAACTGAAATAGGTGGCGGATATCTTACCGGAACCGTAATACAGCCATCATCTCCCGCAACCTTCACTACTCCCGCTCTGGGACTTGACCTGGTAATTTTAAATGACGAAGGCGAAGAATCAGACCAGGGAGAAGTTTTTCTTATTGGACCTTCCATAGGCTTATCTACAACGCTACTCAATGCAGACCACCAGAAGGTGTACTACAACGATACGCCATTGTTAAAAGATGGAAGAGTGTTAAGACGTCATGGTGATGAACTGGAACGCCTGCCCGGAGGTTGGTACCGGGCACAAGGAAGAGCTGATGACACCATGAACCTCGGAGGGATAAAGGTGAGCTCCGCTGAAATTGAGCGTACCCTCAACACCCTTGAGGGAATTAATGAAACAGCGGCCATAGCCATTGCAGAAAAAGGAGGGGGACCGACAAAGCTTGTAGTTTATGTGGTTGAAGAAGGAAAAAATATACAAGATAAGGAACAGTTTTTAAAGAGTATGAATCAGTTAATACGGCAGAAGCTTAATCCCCTGTTTAAAATCGAAGATGTATGTTTGGTAAATACACTTCCGCGCACAACCTCAAATAAAATCATGAGAAGAAAGCTTCGTGACAGGTACAGTAAATTTTCTTCTACTTAAGAAAATTAAAACTTAATTTATGACAATGTTTCTAAGTTATGCTGAAATCTCTATTTTTATAACTGGCTCTTCTTGTTCATTTCTATCAATTCCTACACTCCAATCATTTTAACTTGTTTTTTCTAATCTAAATAATGCATATCCTAAAAAATATAGTAGTATACATTCCAATACTCCTATTCATGCTTGGCGCTCAGATGCAGACTTTTAAGGGTTATTATTTTTACCCACAATGGTATGGTACTTCCCTGGCATTAAACCGCTATTACTCCCTGGGCAAAGAAAAGACAAAACTCATTCTCGGAAACTCCTTTACTCAAACCGCTATTAATCCTCGTGAGTTAAATTCAAAAAATAATCAATATGTTGTTCTTGGCCGAGGCGGATCAGCCACCACTGAGTTGATGTACTGGGTTTTACAACAAGACTTACGTCCACCAGAAATTATTGTTGAAGTCAATGGACGGAATTTTAGAAATTCTTATCCTGTTGATTACGATTTAATCTATCCTGAGAGTAGTAGAGCCTTTGATCTTTTTAAGCATCAGGTTGAGGTGAGTATTAAGTTTCAGGTGGAGAGAATATTGAGTTTCATGACCTATGATATCAATCTCGGTGATTATCTCACAATATTCAGGAGAACAGGATCTGTGATTAAAACTTTTGAAAGTGCTTTTTTTCCGGGGAAAAAAAACCATATGCGTATGGAGCACCCTATTGACGGTCACACACCAGAAAGCAGGGTATTCAATCATGAAGAGATTAAACAGAACACCAGGCATTATTATAAACATTATAAGGAACATATGGAATCCAGAAAGGCTTCTCTCAACGCTAATCTTACGCTCCTTCGGGAGCTTAGTGCCAAATTTCTGAAAAAGAATATTGCTATTAGTTTTATACGCCTTCCCCGGGATTCTGCTATTGTAAATCTCGAAAATAAATATTTCCCCGAGCTTTTCATGATCTGTGATTATTTGGCGGCTACAAATACAGATATAAGGTACATAGATTTGAGCAAAAAGGAGACTTCACTACAATATCAAGGCCTTTTGTCTGATGGAGCGCACTGGTCCAGAGAAGGTTCAAAACAAATTACAGCCCATCTGAAAGCCTTGTTTAATTCACAGACTTCGTGGTAACATGGTACAATTTATTTTTACACCCTAAATTCTTTTCGCAGATACAACTGTTATTATCCCCAAAGGTAGAGGGATGAATTTATAAAGAAACACCTCAATACGACAGTACCAGTACAATAGTAAATTGATACCTGCAGGTGGAACCTGCATCTCACTCACTAATCCTTGGGTATCGGGATTGTGCGAACGAAATTTATCCCAAAGAGCAGCAGCCAGAGCAGGGAGAAACATAGAAGCCATATAAATACGCTTCTTTTTAACAATAAATCCTGCCTCGGTAAAAAGACGTTGAAGATAACCAAGTGTGTATCTGGATTTTCCCATATCAAGAATATCGCTGGTTCTCCACAAAATTTGGTAGGCAGGATCCGTAAAAAGGATACATCCTCCCGGTTTCAACATTTCATGCACCATTTTAAGAAAAGCAGCATCATCAGGAATCCATTTATGATACATTACATGGAAGGCAGTAATTAAGTCAAATTTTTTATTTGGATAATATTTGGCAGCTTGATTGCCATCTCCAAGGGTGAGATGAATGGAAGGATATTTTTTTTTAACAATAGCATAAGCTTCTTCTGACTTTTCTAGTCCATGAACAGCTCCCCATTTTGTTAAACTGACTGTAGTACCTCCCGGTCCACAACCAATATCCAAAATTTGCGCATTTTCAGGCAATGCCATTTCTTTTATATAATCAGCAATTATACTTTTTCTGGCCTTATGCCACCAATGACGTTCTTCTATATCTGAAAGCTGTTTATACGTTTGGGGCTCCATTTTTTATTCTCCAAAGGCTTTTGAATAAGGTTTTAAATGACATTCCTCATTCAAGTAACGAATGAGAGATTCATACACAGACAGCATTTCATTATTACCCGAAAATCCTGGATCAGAATGGGTATTCACCACAACTAAACCGCCTATTGCCAATAACCACTGAATTTTTGGTTTCCAAAATTCCAGGATTTCATTTAGTGCGAAGCCATAATAAAGAGGCAGTTCAAATGGTATCGTTGAAGGTATATGCCTCATACCACCCATAGAAAAGGGGCGAACATGTAAACATCCCCCATTACCCCCCGGGCAGAGAATATCAGTATCCAAGCAACTGAAATCAATGGAGAGATAATCTTTTAATATCAGAAAAAAACGTTCACTTCTAAACCATGAAGGAGAGCGAAAACATTTCATCTTATATTTTTGTATTAATGGCAGGCAGAAATCTAACCGATGACGAATTTCTTTTTCAGATAAAAAAATCAATTTTGTATCGTGATTGTATCCATGGAGCCCGATGGAAAAACCTTCATCTTTCAGCCATTCCAATTGTTTCGATTCTATGCGATATTTATTTCCGCATATATTCCAAAGGGATGTACAACCGTGTTTTTTTTCAAGTTCTGCTGTTGCACGAATCCAATTTTGACCATGATAAGTATCTATATCATGGGTAAGGATGAAAGCTGGTGTTCTTCTTTCATTATTTTCATCCAGAATAAATTCCATAACTTCAAGCCCCTGTTCTACAGGAAAGCCAGGAAATTTATCAAGTGTATAATTTTCTGGAGACCCTCCCATAAAATATTTGGCCACCTTTTCTCTCAAAAAACTGGGTACACGGTGATAATGAAAAGGTAACTTTGTGTATAACGGAGCTTTTAATTCTCTATAGATTTCACTGAGCAATTCCGCTTTCCATTTTTTCCAGGAAAAGACGCATTCTCTTTCTCCAAGAGCATTTTCTACAACCAGAATAATTTCACAACCATCCAAAATCCCTCGAACAATAGGGCGACCTGATAGTTTCTTTTTTGGTAAATTAGGTAGAGGTAATTTGCATGAAAATTGTTCATGATACCATACAGGTAATTTATCATGATCAATTTGTAAGGTGACAAACTTAAACATAACTCAAAGATATTCTTATTGCTTAAAACAACATGTAAAAACCTTAAATAATATATCTTTTAATTAAAGAAGAATGCCATAATTTAGTATTTGTCTCCCCTGGTTATTATCGTTTTTTCAAACAATTCGAAATTAAGGTTTTTATGTGGCACAGTCCATATGTAGTATTTAATTTTACCTAAAATGAAATTGGATATGTTTAAGAAGGAAAGCAGGATTGCATGGGTGCTAAAAATGCAGAAATTAAAAGCTATTGGAATTCACAAGCTTCTCGTAAAGAGCTTGATGATGATTTAGTCACCCACCGGATAGATACCAAAGAGTATGAGTAATGTCATTTTCCATTTTGGGATCTTTTTACTAACCGTATTGGTGTTTAAATGTATAGGGCAATTTTTATTTACGTTTACCAATACAAAGGAATTATTTACAGTCAAACCTTTTTTCAGGTTATTCCTGGAGATCCTTTTGGGAATATGTACTAGTGTTTTTTTGTGTTCAATGTATGCGACTCATTTAAAAACAATCAATATACTTTTACTCTTTTTTCCGGTTTATTTAATTTTTTCACATAAAAAAGAAAAACTATTTAAATGGTCCTGGAATCGACATTCATTTTTCACCCCCTTTTTGAAAGATCTATTGGTTCTGGCTATGTTGGCGGCTCCGATTTATGTTCTTCAAGTGTACATAAATTTTGATTCAACTTTAAATTTTATTCTTCCCCATGTAGATAATTTTTCCTATCCCCAACGTGCGATTATCAATGGAATAACGGGAATTGAAAATCTCAATGAAATGGAAAAATTGTTTTTCCCGGAACAATTTAGAATATTAATGCCCTACCATTTTTTTGATTTGTGGTTAATTTATTTTGTTTCCGAGTTATTCCAAATCTCTTCAATATATGGTTTCTTTTTGATCGTCATACCAACCATTGGTATTGGTATAGTCCTTGGTATTGTAAGCTTATTAGAAGCATATAAAAAGATATCCATAATTGATATTTTTCTTTCATTTACTTTATT
>JADFYW010000120.1 GCA_015232855.1 Fibrobacteria bacterium | reverse complement strand
AGTTGGTTATCTGAATATTGATGAATGAATGCCATGGTAAAAACCTCAAGTTTTAAAAAACGAAGTAAAATATCGTTCAGCCTAATGAAATTAGCTGAAATACCAATACAATTAACGGTTGAGATAATGTAAAATCTACCAAACACCCTAGATTAAAGCATAGGGTCTTAGTTTCTTAAAGGAAAAAATAATGAAAATAAAAATAAAATTTGGTTTAATCTTATTAGCCTTATCCTGTTTCTCTTATGGAGATTATACGGTTCTCAGTGATTCACTGAGTAATGGGAAAACGTTGGGAACTCAAAATTTAGGTTCCTTTTCAGAAGAGGGTTATATGCCAAAGAAAAAAAAAGGAAATATTTTTTATGAAGTGCCCTATACTGTTCGTAATGGCTACATAGAGTTTGAAGTTAAAGGAATGGATCATAATGAGGTTATTTCTAATGGAGACCATGGTTTTATGGGTATGTATGATGGCCGAGGATTTGTTGAGCCTGCTAGATATACTGAAGATTTTAAGCATAACTTTTTTCGCTGGAATGTCCATTGGCGTCAAAACCGCTCTGGTTTAAAGTGTGTACTTGTTCTTGCAGAAGAAGATCCGCAAATGCTTGAGGCCGAATTGGCAGTGCAAAACCCTCGTGATTGGTATGAAGAACCTGATGGCCAGAATGTGAATTGGGACCCGGCAAAATGGCATAAATTCAGGGTGGAATGGAAGAACAAAGAGTACCAGGTGATGGTTGACAGTGTAAAGAAATGGGGCTTGACCGGTCCTTATGATTATGCTCCTGTAAAACAAGTTCTCTGGTTGGGAAGTGCCCCAGGCTATGAAATTAAATACAGAAACTTGGTTCCTGGAATAACGTATCGGAATTTTAAACTGGTTGATTTTGATTCCACTGCAACAGACACCACGCCATTGGCCATTGTGGACTATAATCCTTCTGGTTTAGTATTGAACGCTACAAACGAATTAGGCAAAGCTATCAATTTTCAATATTATTTACCATCTGCATCACTCATACATCTTGATGTATATAACATGAGTGGTAATCGAATAAGACGGCTTGTTTCAGGTGAACAAAAAAGCGGTTGGCATACCTTTAACTGGCAGGGTAATAAGAATGGCAAGTTAGAAAAAGGTGTTTATTTTATTAATCTCGATACGGGTAGTGGTAGTGTCTGTAGAAAAATTTCGGTTTTTTAATAAAAAGTATGCTTCAATGATTATTGTGCGATGGAATAGAAAGACAGTGATACTGACTGGTATATTTATTCTGGTTTTCCTGGCTTCCTCTGCCATAAGTGAATTAACGACTGAAAACGGCTGGTTATCTACAGACGGGAAGGTGGTCTGGGGTGTTGGACAGCATAATGGTTGGTGGGGGTCCTATCGATCAAACATTACCCGTAAAACTCAGGGAGAAATCGGTCCAAATAAAACAGAAGATTTGGATAAGCTTACCAGCGCTATGCTTGAATACGGTTATCCTGCCTTTGAACATTGTTATGGGCTCTGGTATGACCGGCGTAGAGATGATCATAGTACCAGTTGCAGGGGAGATGCCAACGTCAAAGCACCTTTTCTTGAGTTACCCTGGGCGAGGAGTACTCAGGGAACTGCCTGTGATGGGAAACCTAAATATGATTTAAGCAAGTATAATGACTGGTATTTTGAACGATTAAAAGAATTTGCCCGCTTATGTGATCAAAAGGGGACTATATTAATTCACAATTTTTACATGCAACATAATCTGCTTGAAACCAATGCCCATTATGTTGATTTTCCCTGGCGGCCCGGTAATAATATTCAAAATACGGGTCTGCCAAATAATAACCCTGTGGCTAATGCCTTTTATGATACTACGAATGCGGTAAGAAATGAACTCCACAAAGCTTATATCTATAAATGCCTGAATGTATTGGGCGATTACCATAATGTAGTACATCTCGTTTCAGAAGAATATACCGGTGGTAAGGCCTTTATTAAATATTGGTTGAATACGGTTCGTAGCTGGGAAGAAGAAACAGGTAAAAAAGTGAAAGTAGGTTTAAACGGTACAAAAGATGTGCTTGATGCTTTAAAAGATGAAGAAGATATTTTTATGCTGGATTTACGATATTTCTGGTATGAAGCAAATGGTAACTTGTATGCACCACAGGGAGGTACCGAGGTTCCAGGGAGATATGTTTCTGGGGGTACTGCTGCCGGAAGCACTTCTCCTGAACAAGTTTATCGTCAGATTAAAGAATACCGGGGAAAGCATCCCAACAAAGCCTTATTACACGCCATAATACCGGATAGAAAGTTGCTTTGGGGTTTTTTAATGGGGGGCGGGTCAATTTTACTTTCTCAGGTGCAATATGAAGGGGCTTCATCAAATAAACCCTATCCTACAAACGAATATATAGCACCTACAACTTGGGGTTCTGTACAACATACCTATGAGTTTATAGGGGATAACCTTCCTGAAACGTTTTTGAAATTAAAAGTGAGTGATAAGATTAAATCTAACGAAGGGAATGTATGGTGCCTGGCGGATTCAGGTGTCAATTATCTCGTATATTCTTTGCATGGAAAAAATATACAACTTGATTTAACTGATGATTCTGCTGAATTTGATGCCAAGTGGCTGGATCCCAGGACGGGAAACCTCAGTGAAGCTAATGGTGGAATGATCACGGGTGGGGATGTTGTCATTTTTGACCCACCGAGTAATGAAGACTGGGCACTTTGGTTAAATAATAAATCAGTGGTTACGGCAGGGAATAAAAAAAGGGTACCAGGAGCAATTCGAATTCAAGCGGATCTATCAGAGAATTTCGTCTCTATCAGTTTTTCTAAAGAAAAATATAAAATCGATGTGTATGTCTATAATCATCTGGGTAAAGAAATATTTTCTTGTCGGAATGTTAATAGCGGAAGAGTTAAATGGAATACATCTAATCTGTATCCTGGTATTTATATGATACGGATTAAAACACCGGTCCACTCTTACTCACGAAAAGTGACCTTGCTTAAGTATTAACATCATTTGAAAAGAACCGCACCCAAAGTATATAGATACAGAAATTTTTAAGAGATTTAGAAACTTGGAGTAGGGGCTTGAAATGGTGAAGTATTATTTTTTAATTATAATGATTCTGACCTTATGCGAATGGTCATTTAGCGCGCCCAAAAGCTCCAGGATGTTAACAGGATCAGATACTTTGGATTGTACAAAAACAGTATTTTGTCACAGCCTGGACAGCTTGCCTTCGGGGGCTGAGCAATTGGGTGGTACATTTTCTGAGGAAGGTTTTCAAACTACTGATATAAAAAGTAGCATTGCCATCGATCTGGGAACCTATATTGCAGCCGGTTATGTTGAGATTGAGATAAAAGGTTTTAAACTCGGATTAGAAGCTGACACTATAGGGAAAAATCCAATTCTGTCAATTTGGAATGTCGATACCGGAGATGGAAATTGTAAAAATTGTGCGGCATCATTTATACAAATGCGATTTCATACTCCGGGTGCTCCCCATCCGGAAGGGAGTCTTCTTTTTCGCTTAACAAGTAGAAATACTGAAGGTTCTTCAGGTAGCCATGAGGGTGTTATAGAAGCCATTGATTGGGATCCTGAAAATTGGTATACCTATCGTGCAACCTGGACTGAAAATCTTGGAACAGGATCAAACCTGATGTTGGATGGTGATACTATAGATGCTGGTTCTCAACCCAATCTTGTGGTCAATGGCGGTATGCGCTATTTGTACATTGGAGATGATATATATCAAGGACCAGGCAGATATTCTACTCTGGTTGGTCTCAGTTATAGAAATGTTAAAGTAGTGAATAGTTTAGATACCACTTCGGTGGTGGTATCTCCTCAACAAAAAAATACCCCCATCACCTTTTCTCTTATAGGTAAAGAAATAAAACTTATCGGAAAAACTCCAGATCGAGAAAAAATTAGAATTGTTGATTTGCAAGGCAAGCTCATTAAACATCTGGAATTAAACGGAGCGCAGCTTAGCTGGGACGGCCGGGACAGGAATAATAAACTTGTTCCATCAAGTCTCTATATACTATTGCCTTTTAAACAAAAGATTTCGACTATTTATTAGTACTCTTGCAAAGAGAGAGTGTGTAAAATAGAATCAAAATCAAGTAATATTAAACGAAAACTAATTAAGCATAAATACTTTTTTGCTAATAGTAAGGTTATCAGTAATTATCCTTATAAAAATAATGCCGGAATGGTTATCAGTGGGTTTCCATTTCCACCGATGTGTGCCTGTAGAAATTTTACCGCGGTATAAGGTGGTCAAGAGATGGCCCTGGGAATTATAGATTTTTAAATCAATATGTTGGTTTTTATATGAATGAAAAGAAATAATGTTTTCTGAGTATCCAGCCATTTGCCATAAACGGAATGGTTGTTCCTTTGCTTTGTTATTTACTGGCTCTCGTTTTGTTGTAGTGGTGGCTGAGACTACGTTACTGTAATTGGCACTTTGGCGCTTTACACCATTAAGAGCTTTTATCCGATAGTAAAAGGTGGTAGAGGCACGTTCCGTAGTATCTTCAAACTCAGTTATATTTCTTACCGTTATAAGGGGGAGCTCAAGTAGTTCTGTTTTTGTTGGTAGGGTAGGGTAGGCGCTGGTACTTCTGTATATTGCGTAACCGCTGATGCCGGTTTCATTATCTGATGCTGCATCCCAGCTTAGTTTGATAACATCATTGTTTTTGTGTGTTGATTGTAGATTAGTTACATCGGAGGGGGGTGTGTTATCAGTGGGGCCGGTTACAGTAAAAAATAATCCATCTATGGTGCTCTTCTTGCCATCACTAATAGTACAAGTAACGCGATAGGTTCCTATTGCAGCAAAGCTATGGCGGGGGCGCTGGCCTTTACCCACGATACCATCACCAAAATCCCACAGATAAGTGAGTTTGCTCTGGTCGCCGGCGTAGATACTTTTTACCGCATTAAAACCTACCGGGGTATTAATACTGGCTGTTTCCGTTTCGGTTTCTACTATTGCAACCGGGATACCATCCCCAGGATTTGTTGTTAGGTCTTCTACGAGTATATCATTGAAAGTAAAATTTCCATAAACCGTTCCCAGACCAACCATACCGGAAGAGTAGGTATTGTCTTCGGCATTCATACTTAAAACACCGCCACGACCATTATCATAGCTTGCTTTTATACTGCTCCCTTTTGCTTCAAGTGTAACGTACAGTTTATCGTCTGCCGGGTTTACTATCTTGTTTGTGTTTTTAGCTAATTGGGTAAAAGTTTTCCGCCCTGCTCCTTCAATATCCACATCAGGGTGCATATTGATAGTTCCGAAATCACCACCGTTACCCAGGTCTTTTCTCACTGAAATACTGGTGCCACCAATTAAATTAAACTGATAACCTTCAATGCGGTTCGTGTCTGGTTTTAATCGTAAATAAAAATTTCCAAGTTGGTGACGGTTGAAATCGCCCGTTGTCTGTTTTGTGGTGAAGGTGAGTCGATAGTCAGTCCAGCTTCCATCACCAAAAACGGTGATTGCGTTATTATGGTTAACCACATTAACTGAGGATGGGGAAATCCATAATCCCCGTTCTCCGTATTCTTCTTGAATGGCGAAGGTACCCGTGATTTTTGCGGCACTACCGTATTCTGCTTCAATGATATTACTGGTCCACTCGTGATAGAACCAATCGCGAGGGTAGTCTCCCCGTTGCTGATGGTTAAATGATGCGGCATATAATATCGAGCGTGTATCAACGAGAGCGATACCGGGGAGACTATTTTCTTCGATTAAAGGGGGAGGAAGCTGCGGCATGGATGGGAGAGCCGCAGCTTCGTTATTATCGCCGGGGGTGGCGATAGTGTAGATCCAGTCGTCCGGGCTGTTGGTATTATTCCCTTTATGGGATATGGATGCGCCGGGTACTAATTTTTTAGTATCAATATAGCTGTGCTTATCAGGCCAATGGTTGTATTTTACATATACATCGGTTATCACCCCTGAGGCTTGTTTGTATTGCCATTCATCTGTGGTGCGACTGTCCCAGTCCCAGACTACTTCCCGGGGAGGTTCCTTGCCCGGGCCAAACCGTACAAAATCAATAAGAGAGGAACCATACCAAAGGCCGCCGTTATCAGTTGGCCCACGGGAATACAGAGAAATATTCCCAAAGGGGAGAATAGGGTCTCTGTCGGGTATATAAATGACCGTACTGGTATTGGTACCACTACATCCGAAATAGAAAGCCACTATGCCACCTGGCGACAAGGTGATCCCTCCAATGGGGTAGAAACCAGTAACCCCCAGATTATCCATTTGTCCGCCTTTATTCTGAATACCTGTTGAAGGAGATGGTTTAATCACAAAACCGCTGAGGTTCTGGCTGCCTGTTCCGGTATTCTTAAGTTCGACAAAAGAGCAATAATCACATGTTTCATCTACAGTCCTTACTTCATTGATAATAATCTGAGCATCAGCTATTGTGCCTAAAACAAAGACCATAAGGAAAAACAATAGTTTCAAACTTCTTCTGTCCTTCATAAAGGTGTTCCTATTAAAACAAGCAATTATAAAATGATTGAGGTCTCTGTTGGAAAAAAATGATTGCTTGTTCATTATATCGAATCTAGTGGAGAAACGCAATAAAACAACAGCACTCGCGTTAAATTTATTGACTTTATCGGTAGAACCATTAGTCTGAGCGATATTTTTCCTTTGTAATGTGTTGATTTTTTGGTTATAATCTCTGATATGGCTTTTTTAATAATTTTTCTGGTAAGTTTTTCCTGGTGTTTGGCTTTGGGTGAAGAAACGGTAATTCTAACGGATCCAAAACCCTTAAGCGTAGTAAATGGAGATCTTGTTCGACTACGTGCAGAAGTTTCAGGAGTGGTTGAATGGGTGGAGTTTTTTGTCAGTTATGAGGATTTGGAAGGTAATCGTGAAGAAAAATCACTTGGACAGGTGAAGTCAGCTCCTTTTGAAGCCCTGTGGGATTGTAGAATGGTTCCGGACCAGAATAGTGGCCGGCTTTATCTCTATTTTAGTTACCAGGACAGCTCTGGCTTACATGAAAAAATAGGTTATACTTCAAGACGAGATGTGGCTATTGACCGGACTCCAGAAGTCTCTTCTGCACATATGTTAATACCCTATGTTTCTCAGGTTCCTGTGATTGATGGGAATCTTGAGGAATGGGATAGTTCTGGTTTTCAATATTTTTCAAGTTCGGACAATACGGTTGGTTTCTATGCAGGGTGGAATGAAAAAGCTGTGTTTTTTGGAATTGAAGTAAAAGATGAGTTTATCTTTTGCTTTAAAGATAAACAGCAACGGTTGCGGTTTCCGGGGGATACTATTAGTTACCCTAAAATATGGTTAGGAGATGGGGTAGAGTTAAACTTAGATGTTTTAAACAATAAGCATAGTATCAGGGATACTACTCACCGGGAAATAATGATCTCTGCTGATGGGGTGCTTGCAGGTATTATCCAAGATAATTTTAATAGTCGAGTATATACATGGGCTGAAAATGTCGAATTTAAAACAAAGATACACGGAACTATAAATGATGACTCTGATTCTGATTCGGGATTTACCGTAGAACTAGCGGTGCCATGGGATGCAATATATGAGCGGGTGCAGGATAGACCTGCTTTGAAAAATGGTATGAAAATTGGGTTTTCGCTTTATAATTATGACAGGGATGGGGCTGCTGGCACGTGGACTTTTGGTTCTTGGAACCCTGATATTGTGAAAACGAATAATGATAATCCGAGCGAATGGGGTACTCTGGTTCTACAGAAACGTCGTTTATCGTCCTATCTTGTTCCGGTGATATTTTTAGTATGCATTCTTTTAATCTGGTTTATCGTTAAGTCAAAATTCAAGAAAGAACCTGTTGTGGAAGCGGTGAAGGAAGTACCGGTAGAAGACCCCATTGATGCACTCTTTATAGTCCATGAAGGAAGAAATTTCGCAGAGATGAAATTGGTCATACAAGAACTATGGGACAACCCACAAAAGAAAGTTGTTTTAAAAGATTTAACGGATAGTTTTAACCTGGGAGCTGATAGGCTAAGACAATTGTTTGTACAGTTTACCGGTAAAAGTTTTAAAGAACTTTTTGTACATATTAAAATTGAAAAAGCGAAAAGACTCTTAAAAGAAAGCCAGGATTTGACTATCTCCCAAATAGCTTATCAACTTGGATATGAGCAAACACCCCAATTCAATAAAATCTTCAAAAAAAGAACGGGTTTAACCCCCCAGGGATATAGAGAAAACAAGTAACTTGTCTTCAGAAAGTGTCGGAAGTAAAACTACCAACACTCCGTAAAGTAATTTTTACCACTGATGCTATGGTTGCCCGGGATAGTACATACTTTAATAGAGCCCTGGGGGCATGATTTTACTGGTTCAGTTTATAATTTGGTTTCTTGATTGATTTCATTATAATTTGAGTACGAATAACAATGTGTATTGGCAGGAAAAAATAGCATTTGCTGTTTAAAATAATTGAAATCAGTTGAAAATATCGCTCAGACTAACGGTATTACCCTTAACACCACATTTATTAACGGATGAGTTATTGTTTAGATGGGAATATTCCCTATGTTTGATATCGTATCCTAAAGTTTTGCTGCCCTCCAGGAACTTATTTTAAAACGTTCCCAATAAATGGTGAAACTGCGCATGAGATAAAAAAAAGGAAAATGAAAATGAGTTTATTATTAAAATATGGTGCTTCCCGGTGGTTTATTATAAGCTTAATGTTCCCCTTATTGCTTTTTGCAGTAGATTACCCTCCTACTCAAAAATTAGCAGTTGACTATTTTGATCATTATTCCTGGCCTTTGGGTAGCACTCCTGCTTATTGGGAGTTTAATGGTCGGCTAACAGGTAATTATCCTCCTGGTAATGATGGTCTAACACCCGGAATGGTAAAAACTACATTGGATGCGGATGGTTTACCGGTTTATAGTGGTGTTGATTTTGGTAATTATGCCAAAAATATACACACCTGGTATCGTGAAAATCTTACTCATGCTGATCCTAAATACAGGGTTGTAAAAATTCCCGATTCTTTAACTTTTACCCACAAAGGTAATGGCGTATATGAATTTTATGCGCAACCCAATGGATATTGGTATCCTATAGATAACAAGCCGACTTCACTTGTACACACGTTGATAGAGCCATGGGGCCATGCCATTGATGGGTCCATTCATAATTTTGGTTTTACCATGCATTTGCGTAAAGACTTTATCTATCTGGAAGCAGATGCTGCTAAGAAGGATTTTTATTTCCATGGAGATGATGACGTATGGGTCTTTATTGATGGCCGATTAGTGATGGACTTGGGAGGTTTTGGAGGCGGCACAGGCCAAATTAATCTTGCTACTGTTGCAACACAACTTGGCCTAAAAAACGGAGAGACCTATACCTTTGATTTTTTTATTGCTGAACGCCATGAAGATGCTTCCAGTTGTCGTATCACTACCAATTTACCCATTCTTGTTCAAAAGCTTCCGGTACCAGAGGCTGTACCGCCCACTTCATCGTTTAGCTTCAAGCAAACGGTTACTTTAACCAGCATGGTTAACGGGGCAGATATTTATTACCGGCTTGGAACTACGGGTGCATTCACTAAATACACAAACACACCCATTTCTATAACTGCAAATGCTTTACTTGAGGCTTTTGTAACAAAGCTTGGTTGGAAAAATAGTGAT
Organism: Fibrobacteria bacterium; assembly: GCA_015232855.1. Lineage (GTDB taxonomy): Bacteria > Fibrobacterota > Fibrobacteria > UBA11236 > JADFYW01 > JADFYW01. The sequence continues at coordinate 4,725 of JADFYW010000120.1, read as the reverse complement.
ACTATTTCTGAAGTATACTCTAAAACAGGAAACACCTCTGCATTGCAATTAAGTAAATTTACAGGAGAGCCATTGGGTGGCACCAGTTATTTAACTGAAAATGATACAAAGTTTATTGTGAAGCTTACTGCTCCTTATGCTGATCTTACATCCGTTTCTGTCACACTTGTAACGGCAAAGGGTCAGGATAGAGAGACCATCACTATTCAAAACCCTTCAATTCAAAATGATGCACTTGTGTTTATGGATACTGTTGATTTTGCTGTTTCAGGAATAGTGTCTGTTAATACTGTGGTAGAAGCCGCAAGTTACGATACCGTATTGGCAAATTGGAAAAATCAACTTAATAGTAGTGATTCTGTTTCTTCATCATTTCCAGTGAAACCGGCCGCAAAAGAAGCGAAAGTCTATTTTGCAGATGCGAGTTGGAATGAACTATCAAATTCTCTGGTTGGTACCGAAACTACGCTTTATGTTGTAGTCGAAGACGCTGTATTTGATCCTTCCCGTCTACAAGATTATGTGGTAAGCTTGACCAATAGAAAAGGTGATGGAAATGATAGTCCTGAAGACCGGGAAGTCTATCCTCTTGTAGAAATTGTTCCCGGAAAATACGGGGCAACTATTTCGGTGGCCCAATCACCGCCTGTCACATCTTTAAATAGTAGTTTTGAAATCAGAATAGGGGATGAATTAAATGCGGTGTATGTAAATCCAATTAATGCTTCTGAGAAAAAAGATATCATTGGATATGGCGTTGCCACCCAACAGGCAGGGCAGGTAAATTTTACCAATCAGGATAAGTCGGTACCGCCTGAGCTTATGCTTGGTAATATATGGGATGGTGATAAAAAGTATGTATATATTCATTATACGGATGACTACATAATAGGGATGACCTCTAAAAATGCTCTCATCACCGTAGTTAATACGGATGCTCAGGGAAATGTTACTACTGATGTGGAAACAGTTAATCTGACCTTCGCAGAACGAAATGGGGATATAGGCGGATGGTTCCTGATGCTACCCCTTGAAGATAATCCTCGGGTAATACCAGGAGATGGTATATTACAATATTATTTCAAAGGGATAGCAAAGGCACAGGTCGCTACTCATATGACGGGTACTTCCGAGCGTCCTGATGGCGATACGGTGCAGACTTTACTAACTATTGCCAGAGCAAACGAAGAAGAAGTGCTGACTTTAAAAGATCCTTTTACCGGAGAAGAGCCTGACCGGCAGAGCCAGGTTGTTGAAATTTGTGTTCAGGATCAGGTGTTTTCAACAGTTGCAATAGACACTTTGTTACTTGATAAGATATCTTGTGTAAACTCGGGCGATATGTTAAAGAATGTGCGGTTGATACAAACATCAGCATCTTCAAACCAATATTGTGGAAGGGTAAATAAACAGGAATCCCAAAGCGGGTCTACTATAGATAATATTCTCCATTGTCAGGACATTGATAATTTAATTGCTGACTATAAAGACCCCATATATAGCACACAAGGGTATAAGCAGGTAACCATTTTTGATCGGACAGCTGCTAAAATCCAGTTTATGGATGTGTTGGGAAAACCCATTTCCAGTTTTTCAGAAATTGAGGGTACACAAATCAAAGTGCGTCTCACAAACAAAACTCCTGATCTATATAAAATTGATAGTTTAATAGTTCATGTTGCAACAGAGGGAGGAGATAAACTTGATATACTTGTAATTGAAACAAGTATTAATAGTGGCATATTTGAAGCTTTAGTAAATATTGGGTTTTCAGAAACTCCCAACCCAAATGATGGGGTAATTGAGGGAACCTTGAAACCTGCAGATATCTATAATATTGCATCTATAAGTGCTACAAGAGGTGTTGTATCCTCTTCAATAGATGTTTCCGCAGCCTATATCCCTGTAGAAAAGGCCTGGATAGTTGATGGCAATAATGATGGCCAGGGCGACTCAATATACATAAAATTCAAAGCCCCGGTAAGTGAAATTCCATCTCTTATCACATCCATTGATTGGCCTTATGAGGGGGCACAAAATTATAGTGCAGGTTTTGAGCCGAATAATGTTAACAGTGCTATAAGTTTTAAACCTGATTTAATGACCATAACAATTTTATTACCAGGGGTATTAGATAACAACCTGGGAGTTTTTCCCATTGGAGCTACTTCACTATTTGCTGGAGATGAACAGCCAAAACTCACTTTACCGGCAGGTCGGGTCTTTCAGGGGCAGGATGTTCCTATTGAAGATGGGATCGGGGCAGTGGTATTGTCTGCCAAGAAGCATGTGTCTGACAATACCTATTATAAAGATACAGAAGGGAACTTACAGAAACAACCAGACACCCTGGTAATTACCTTATCCGAAAAAATCAGGGCCATCCATTCAGTAGGAATACCATGGGATTCTCTGTTCTCTTTTATGGCACCTAACATGAATAAATCAGATGCATATCCTCTTATTTCTCTGCCCGGAACACAGCCTTCGGTTCTGGGACCAGACAGTCTGGTGTGGACGTTTATAGTGGATAATGGTCCAAATACCATTAAACCTATGGTTAATGATGAACTGTTTATGAATGCCAATGCTCCTTATGTGGATGCTTCGCCCAATGCCAACAAGCCAGTGGAAGCCCTTAAAACTATTTTAGGGTCTGATAATCCTAATCCTATTAATAATTCCTCTATTTATGTTCCCGTTATAGGTGCTGGGATAAATGATCCCAACGCTATGGTTGCAAATTTGTTTGTAAATAATGACGGGTCGATTTCTCCGGGCCGGGATGTAGTTATGTTGCAGGATGAAAATGGTGACTACGCATATTCTCGTATGTGGGTAAAACCAGTTGGTTTGAATTGGGAAGGTACGGTAAACCCGCCAGGTTCTGAGTGTGTTGCTGCAATTTCGGAAAATGCAGGTCAAATAGAATACCCCGAAAACTGTCTGTCAACAGTTCAGGTATTTTCTACTGATGCATATATTGCAGAAATTGCGATTTTCGACCATTTAGGGAAGTTTGTCCATCAATCCGTACAGTATTTTGGTCATTGTGGAGAACTGGAAAATCATTACCGGAGGACTTCCCAGGGGCTTAAAAGTTGGCTTGTTTGGAATCAAAAAGACCTTCAGGGTAAATTCGTAAGCACAGGTGTGTATATCTGGAAAGTAAAATTCATCACTTCTGCCGGGCAGCATGTTTCGGTTTATCGGCAAGGAATTGTAAGAGCTGGAGTGGATCCTATTGGGTTTTGTGCTCAATAATGGGGCTTTTAAAAAGAGTGTTGATTATAAAAAGTAGATTAATTTTTGTTTCTATACTGTTCCTGTCATTTGTATTCGTATTCAACAGTTGGTCAGCGGTTCCCCTGCGTTATTGTAAAGATTATGAAAAGGATATAAGAGTATTGGTAATTTATAATGACGCTTATAATGTAGGTGAAACAGCTAAAAATTTAGTTAAAGAAGCCATGTCTACTTGCTCCAATATCAAAGTACGAAAAGCCAGTAACACCTCCTGGGCTCATGTGAAGTCTGCCTTTTCTCCCAATTTGCCAGAAGTAATAGTGCATGTAAATGGGGGGTGGCAAAAATACAGTGGACCATACATTACCCATTTTGATGAAAAGAAAATAGGACGAAGATGGGAGTTTAACTGGATGGGGCATAGTGGTTGTCCCAATATGGATAAGGCCATATCCTCGGAAATTATTGTTAGTGCATATTATAATCGAATAGGTGTTGTAGCAGTGGGTGATGATGCACCTCATAATATGAAGTGTATATCAGGATTTAACAAAGTACATACAGGTGATAACACGATGAAAGATGGATCCCGATTTGATCAACCCTGGGAGCTATGGACTCAGTTGGAACCGAGTAAAGATCCCACGGGATTTCCCGGTATTATTAAAAACGCGGTCAAGATCCTAAAAGACCCAAATAACAGAATGTATTTTAGGAATAAAGCTGGAAGTGAACCGGATGTGTTTACTTTTCATAATGCCACTTATCAGAATAGGTTAAAAACCATGGGCCATCAAGTTGGATATGATCGTTCTGCGAAATTAGTGGTAGGTGGAGGCGGGGAATATCCAACTATATCAATTACGGACGTAAATAATTGGCGTGCAGTGATGCTGAATTATCAACCTGAAAATGTACATAATTTAAATGCCTCCAAGCAAATTTTGTATGATGCAATTATGTGGACGGCAAAGAAAATTTGCAAAAAACCTGTTACCTATCAGGTTATTAAAGGTGATGTAATTCGGTAATTAAAGAGTTGCCGTGATAAATAATTACTTGAAAGAATTGTAAAACAGTAAATCAAGGGGATAGGTGAAACGGTGAAATATTTACTAATGATAAGTGTACTTTTTATAACCGCATTTCCGGTGTATTCAAAAATTGATACACTAAGGCATTATGACCCTAAAACGGTGGGAGGTACAAGGTATTCGTATGGTACAATTGTTGAACAACTAGCACGTTTCGATTTGCCTCGTCCTGCTCATATAAAAGAAATTATTGCAAAGCTTAGTGGTAACAAGGGCGAAAAGCTAACCCTTCATTTATATGGCCATGAAGCTGGGACAATTTACATCCAATTATTTAAAGACATAATTCCTCCGGTTGTTTTGACCAAGACAATTGACGGTGTTCAAACGTTCCGTGTCAACATTGCTTCGAAAAATGATTTAAAAAAAAATAATCAGTTCTTTG
>JADFYW010000011.1 GCA_015232855.1 Fibrobacteria bacterium | reverse complement strand
TTTGATTTTGGTAAAGTTGAATTCGATTTCACAGTTGCCGTCTTAGTTTGAACAGCTGCTTTTGATCCTGACTTTACTTTTTTCTCTTTGGTTACCGAAGTTTTTGATTTAATAGTTTTTTTCCCTGATTTAGCTGCTTTAGATTTCAGTTTCACCGCTTTTTCAGGCGATTTTTTTTCTTTTTTAATTTTTTTCTTTTCAGTAGCAAGCTTTGTACTTTTGACACTGGTTTTTGTGCCAGACTGAGCTTTTACAGCTGTTTTTTTAGCTGATTTAGTCGTCTTTTTCGCTTTTGCCACCTTGTCTGTCTTTTTCAATTCTTACCCCTTTTCTGTAATAAATTTCAACTGTTTATCAATAAAAAGTGGCCTTTACTTTACTTCTTTAATTTTGAGAGACTTTATAACATCACCCTTCTCGATACGGGTTAACACATCGAAGCCCTTTAGAATCTTCCCAAAAATAGTATGCTTACCATCAAGATGGGGTTGGGACATATGCGTGATATAAAATTGGCATCCATTTGTATTTTTTCCTTTATTCGCCATCGCAAGCACACCCGGTTCGTGTTTGAGATTATTTGGTTCATCATCGATTGTATAATCAAGACCACCAGTCCCATCACCTGCCGGATCACCGCCCTGAACCATAAACCCCTGAATAACCCGATGAAAAATAAGGCCATCATAAAAACCTGAGTTGGTAAGCTCAATAAAATTTGCCACCGTATTTGGTGCTTCTTTGAAGAATAATTCCAGCTCCATTACGCCTTCATGAGTCTCAATAATTGCAAAAATTTGTTTAATGCCAGAATAATCTTTGTTAAAAACCTTTCCTTTGCTGGATTCTGCAGCAAAACCAGGGAACGTAAGACAAAAAACAACAATTCCCAAAAGAGCATTTGTTTTAATTAAAGCGAACATCTAAATTTCTCCAACCTGAATGAAAAAGGAACTTTTAGTTAATTTTAAAAAAAGAAACAATTAACATAATAAAATATGCATCATAAAATTGAAAAGATAAGAAATTTTTGCATCATTGCCCATATTGACCATGGAAAATCCACCTTGGCCGACAGGTTACTTGATAAGACCAGGACATTATCCAGTAGAGTCATCCAGAACCAGGTCCTGGATGACATGGATCTCGAACGAGAGCGTGGTATCACTATCAAGTCCCACGCAATTCGTATGGAATACGAGCATGAAGGCGAAATATATATTCTCAACCTCATTGATACCCCTGGTCATGTAGATTTCACCTATGAAGTAACCCGCTGTCTGGCAGCATGCGAAGGTGTTTTATTAATTGTAGATGCCACCCAGGGGATAGAAGCCCAGACCTTATCCAACCTCTACCTGGCAATGGAACAGGACTTGGTCATTTTGCCGGTTATTAACAAAATTGACTTACCTTCAGCTAATACCGATGCTGTTGCAGATAGTCTGGCAGATTTAATAGGATGTGAATCATCAGACATTCCCCGGGTCTCGGCCAAACAAAATATAGGAATAGATGATGTATTGGATCAGATTGTAAAAAGAATTCCTTTTCCAGTTGGTGATGTTTCTAAACCACCGAGTGCCCTGATTTTTGACTCAATTTTCGATACTTACCGGGGAGCAATTATTTTTGTAAAAATGTTTGATGGTGAACTTCGTTCAGGTTCACTACTCAAATTCATGTCTCTGGACAAAAAATACGAATGTACTGAACTTGGATATATGGGAATGGATCGCATTCCTGCCAAAGCCCTGAAAGCAGGAGAAGTAGGTTATATCATCGGCAGTATAAAAAACATTCAGGATACAAAAATCGGGGATACCATAACCGACGACAAAAACCCCTGCAGCAAAAAGCTTATGGGATTCAAAGATAGTTATCCTATGGTGTTTGCCGGCCTTTACCCCGTTGATCCTGTTGAATATGAACTGCTGGGAGAAGCGCTGGAAAAGCTCCAACTTAACGATTCCTCATTATCCTGGGTAGCTGAAACATCCGAAGCATTGGGGTTTGGATTCAGAGCAGGCTTTCTGGGTCTTTTACATCTTGAAATAATTCGCGAACGGCTGGATAGAGAATTCAATGTAAGAGTTATTAGTACTGCCCCCAATGTTGTGTACCAGGTACACCTCACTAATGGTGGCATGATTCGCATCGATAATCCAGGAAAGTTACCTGAAGCGGGAAAATATGAAAACATAGAAGAGCCCTTTGTGAAGGTTAATTTTATCAGTCCTAAAGATTATGTTGGAACTATAATGAAACTAGGGGAAGAAAAAAGGGGTATCTATCTTACAATGGAGTATATCACTGAAGACAAGGTACAACTTGAATATGAATTTCCTCTGGGTGAGATAATGTTTGATTTCTATGACCGGTTGAAATCCACTACCAGGGGTTACGCTTCCATGGACTACGAGCATATAGGCTACAGAACATCAAATCTGGTCAAGCTCGATATTCTCATAAATGGAAATCCTGTTGACGCCTTTTCAGTCATCATTCACAAAGATAAGGCCTATTACTGGGGGCAAGCTCTCTGCGTAAAACTAAAAGAACTTATCCCCCGCCAAATGTTTGAAGTGGCCATCCAGGCTGCAGTAGGCACCAGAGTAATCTCTCGAACTACCGTAAAAGCATTCCGTAAAAACGTAACGGCCAAATGTTATGGTGGGGATATTTCCCGCAAACGTAAATTGCTTGAGAAACAAAAAGAAGGAAAGAAAAAGATGAAATCTATCGGTAATGTAGACATTCCTCAGGAAGCCTTTATGGCTGTTTTAAGCATGAACGAATAGCCGAACAGTATGCACTTTACCGGTTTCACTTCCCAACCTTTTTTTAAATCAGGTTTAATTTTTGTCCTTGTTATTATTGCCTCCATTCTTTTTCGGACTGTTTTTTTTCATGCATTCAGCGTCAACGGCAATGCAATGTCCCCAAAAATAATTCCAGGCGACAAAATACTATGCTGGCGGTTGTCAAAAACTATCCAGGGAGAAAAATGGAATCCCACTTCAAGTAATATTGTGGTATACCGCCCACCTCTTCTTCAGCAAAACAAAAGTATTCTATCCATTGGAAGAATTGCAGGATGGAGTGGTGACACGGTTGATATAAACCTAACAGGGGTTTTTGTTAATGGAAAAAAACTGTTAACCACAATGTCCCCTCAGGCATATGCCACAGAAAACACGGTGTTTCTTGATCCCCGCGAGCATTTTTCACCCCTCAGCATTCCCAGTCCGGGCGATACCATAAGTTTCGAGAAGTTGGGTATCAGAGCCTTTGAGTTCAGTTTCAACCTGCTTAGACAACAATCTCCGGAAAAGGATTTCCAGATTAAATGTATTATGCTAAAAGACAAAGTACCCCTCAATCCTGGTAAGATTGATTCTATCCTGCGAATTCCCTTCAAAAAAAATGAACGATTGAAAGCTCTGAACCAATTGCATTGGTTTGAATTAATTAATATAAAACGCCAACTCGAAAAAAAATTTCCGGGTAACCTGATTAATTTCCAACGTGAAGTATTTGAAAATGGCCGGAAAATTCCATTTTTTATTGTTCAGCGTAAATGCTGTTTTATTCTTGGCGACAATTCCCACAGAAGCCATGACAGCAGGTATTTTGGATATATTGATGCTAATTATCTCATTTCCCGCCCTATTTTAATATATTGGAGTAAAAAGCCAAAAACGGTTCTGGAAATAAATTTCAAACGACTATTAAAAATTATTTAAAAATGGAAATAGAAAACAACAGAGAACAAATAGATGTATTAGACAAAAAGATCCTGGACTTACTAAACCAGCGTGCCCGGCATGTTGTTGCGATAGGCCAATACAAAAGGGCAAATAATATGCCTGTTTTTGATGCTAAACGTGAACAAAATCTTCTTTCCAAAATCAAAGATTTAAACCCCGGTCCCTTTTCCAGTGAAGCAGTAGAGGACATCTTCAAAGCTATAATCAAAGAAAGCCGTGAGCTTGAAGATAATTTGCGGAGCAATTGTTCGTCTTGTTAATGAGCTAAATCACTGTTTATATGTTACAACCGGATCCTCCCCATTTTAGTAATATCTGTATTGCCGGCTTAGGCCTTCTAGGCTCATCACTGGCTGCCGCATTAAAATCCAGATACCCCAGTATCCAAATTACGGGTGTTTCATCCCCCGTCACCCTCAAAAAGGCTGAGACACTAAAAATCATTGATAAAGCAGAATCCTACGATAACATTGATAGTGCTGTTATCCAATCGGATCTTACCCTCTTATGCACTCCTATTACCCATATCACTGGTTTACTGGACAAATGGAGTAGAAACCTTCCATCGTTTACAAAAGAGTGTATTATAACAGATGTGGGCAGTACCAAAAGTGAAATTTGCTCCAGGGCCAGGAAAGCTTTTTCTAATCAGCAACAATACAAAGCTCATTTTGTCGGTTCTCATCCTATGACCGGTAGCGAAAAACACGGCATAGATGCTTGTGATCCCCACCTTTTTGAGAACGCAGCTTGGGTTATCTGCCCAGAAAAAGATTGTCCGCCATCAATCATATCCAGTTTAGAAACATTTATCTCGGGTCTTGGCTCCATGGTGTCCGTGTTATCACCTGGCATTCATGACGAAGTTGTGGCCCATGTTTCCCATTTACCCCAGCTTCTTTCTACCGCTCTGGCGGGTTTTATTTCCCGACAAACTCATGTAGTAGAAAATTCTTTGCAGATTGCCGGAGGTGGATTCAGAGATATGACCAGGCTAGCATCATCATCGCTCAATGTATGGGAGCCTATTTTTTCAACCAACCACCAGGAAATATCAAAGGTATTGTCACAATACATCCATTACCTTCAAGGTGTTCAAGAGCATTTTCAAAAAGCCAGGTACCAAAAGTTTTTTGAAGAGGGTAAAACTCTCAGAGAAAATCTTATGAGACAACGAAAAGGTTTTGCAACTGACTTAGCTGAAGTATTGTTATTGCTTCCTGATCGCCCTGGAATCCTGATTTCCGCTTTAAAACCATTAACAACCCTAAATATTAATATTATGGATATCGAAGTAATGAAAGTACGTGAAGGTGAGTCAGGTTCCATCCGTCTTGGTTTTAAAAACCAACACGACGCCGAAAAAGCAGTTAAAGGACTTAAAAACAACGGGTTTGAAGCAAAAATCCGATAACCCTGCCATTCATTTTTAATCGAAAACACTAATAACATGTCAGCCATTACAATCAATAAAGGAAAGCCCCTGAAAGGCACTGCACCGTTGCATGGTGATTTTTTACTCAGCCTCCACGCTTTGCTTATTACATCCCTCACGCCACAAAAAATAACCGTAGACAATATTTCCACTTCTCCTGCATTCAGAGAGCTTTGCAACCTTTTCATACAAGCTGGAGTCCCGCTTTCTCTCACCGATAATAGTTTAAAAAGAGACGAAGGTCCTCTTACCTGGCAAGATATTAACGATCCAATCCCGGTTATCAACGAAGTAGTACTCTTTGCCCTGGGCGGTTTTTTCTCAGGACAAGGTAAAAAAGTTACATTCATAATAGACACTACTCATATATCCATTCGGGTAGTCAATCTTTTTGCCCGGCAATTTCAATGTTCTGCCGACTCCGACATTGACAAACACAGTTCCGGCCCTATCACACTAAGCCCAAGTGTCCTTCGCAACACAAACTCAAACGATTACTACGAAGATTATCTCCTTAAAACAGGTTTGCTCTATTATCATTTCGCAGCAGGAAATGCTATCAGCCACACCTGGAAAATGGGAGGGGCAGATTATCCAGAACGGCTCCTCTCTTCTCTTGATCCGGCTGTGGTCATCCAAAATCTAGGAAAGGAAAACCTGAGTGAATTTGAAAAGCGACTAGCCCGGAAGTCCAAAAAACAAGAGAAACCCAAGCAAACAATTTCATTACCACCGTCTTTAAACATCCCTTCATTTTCATTAAGCTTGCCAAACGATGTCTCTCTTGCGGCAGTTTATGCCCTGGCAGCAACTCTCATCCCTGGTTCAGAAATTGTATTAGAAAACATTGCCTTTAATGCTACACGCACTGCTTTTTTTAATGCTCTCCGGAGAATGGGGGCTGAAATTGAGACTCTACGTAAACGGGAAAAACAAGGCGAAGTATATGGAGATTTAAAAGTTTCTTACTCAGAATTGAAAGGCCGGAAATTTGACAAGGAATCTCTCAAAGGCATGAGAGACGAACTCCCACTGCTTATCATCGCAGGTGCCTGTGCAAGTGACGAGACTGTTATACGTGATATTGACATTTTGAGGGATCATCCCCAGGATATGCTTAAACACATGATCATTTCCCTAAAACAGGCCAATGTAGAAATTGGGGAAGTAGAAGACGGCCTCGTTATCCGGGGTGCGTCAGAATATGATGGTCAGACTTACCTTTCGCTGGGCAATCCTATGCTTGGTTTTTCCTGGATGACCATCGGACTATTTTCACATGGTCAATCATTGTTAGAAGAATCTGAATGTATGACACAACGGTTTCCCGAAGCCACAGATTATCTGGTGAAATCAGGGAATGGAACATACTGCTGAAATACATCTCTCAAATGTATCTATTCCTTATAATACTTTTTACTGCCTGCTTTCAAACAACCTTTGCCAAGTGTCAGGATTGGTATCAGTCAACCCTTGAGTGTGAAGAATACCGAAAAATTCTCCGAGCTGATTCATCTCAAAATATATGCAGAGAAAACATACAACAGTTAGCTATTAATTCAACGGATATCAATAAACTCCAAAAAGTATCTTTCTGCCTTCGTCATGTCGCCCCAACTCACAAACTACCTACTTATATACATCTACTAAAAAACAAATTACCTGAAAAAGAATCATGGTTTTTCAACAAACTAAAACAGTATCGTATACATAAAGAACTTGAAAGTGCATCTACCCTGGCCTGGTTGGCAGAAATCAGGTTCCCCCATTCAACGACTCTTCGGCAAGAACTAACCGAAATTTATAAGCTCAATGCTGATTTTATTCTGGCAGGAAAAAGTTACCTCAACTGGCTTAATATTGAAGAGACAAACAAACAATTCATCTTCTTTTCCCTTTCTCAGCTCATACAGACCGTAAAAACAGAATTGAACGCTTCAGAATTCCTTGACTCTCTTATTTATGGTTATTCACCCCATTCCACTCTCAGCAGTTCTGTTTTGGGTGAATTATGTAGAAAATACAACCATGCTTCAGGTGTTTTGCAATGTTATCGTTCGCAACAAGCCATTTCGCACCAGTTGCCATGGAAAGAAACCCAAACCATTCTCAGATATTTTTCAGATAACAACCACTGGGATTATATGCTCTCCGTATTGAAATTAACTGATTGGAAAAAGAGTAAGGACCTAAACACAGAAAATTACAGAACCTATGAAAAGTTTTTTTTAAAGGCCTCCTTTCATCTGAAAAAATGGAGTAATATTGTTGGTATCCTGTCTCCTGGCAATGATTGGCACCACCTCGATTGGGAAGCTCAGCTGCATTTTTCCCTTTCCTGCATCCGGTACAGGCAGGTATCCGAAGACCGTATCCAATCATTGAGGAAAACAGCAAGAAAGATTCTTCAGCACATAAGAAAAAATGCTCCGGATCCGTGGCAATATCGCTCAATTCTTGCCAAAACAGAGTTACTAATAGCAGAAAATAAATTTATTGAAGCAAAGGGACTTCTCCAGAAAGAAAAAGATAACCCCGGTAGAAAAGAATCTTCCAGTGCTCTGTTATATTGGAGGGCCATTATTAACCTTTTTGAACAACATTATAAAAAAGCTGATTCTCTCTTGGTACTTGCCGGAGCTTATACTACAGAAGAAAGCGCAGGAAGGGCACTGGAAATTCGATACTGGCTTATGTTAGACAGCTCCGGAGCTCATCGAAAACACTTTTTTAACGCACTTCCGGAATCGCCCTTTGGTTACCATGAGAAAATATATTTTCTCTCAAAAATCCCTGAATCATCACCTCTCTGGCCATGGGGTCGCCTCGAAAGCGCCACTTTCATTTGGAAAACCGGCAAACCAGATAGTGCTGTTATCCTTCTTGATTCAATTAATAAACGCTATCCTAATACCTGGATTGGAATCAAAGCAAAAGCTTTGCAGACTTATTTAAGAGAATCTGACCAGACAGTAGACAGCTCACTTGCCAATTACGATGAAATACTGTTACAATATCAACAGGGAGTAATACCGGAATTTTCAAGAGAAAGAATACGACAGATTAAAGAAAAACATTAATTTATGACTATGAGATTTAGTAACCTAGGAGATAAACCATGAGTATCAGGTGGATTCGAAACATACTTGTAGATGATGAAAAAACCACTATTGAGATTATGTTAGGCAACGAAAAAATATCAGACAAATGTTATATCAAAATAAATAATAGCAGTGAACAGTGGTTTACGCCCCATGAAGAAACCAGGCATGCTATTATGGCCCAAGGTATTGCTTTGTTAAAAAAACAGATGGAAGGCAAAAATATCACCACCCCCAGTGGAAGCCCCTTTGATTGGCAATAGTTATCTAAATATCTTTTATAAGAATTTTGGAATTCCGGTTCTTATTGTACACCCGTTTTTTGGCTTCAGGCAGAATATCTTTTGAAGCTATCCGAAACCCCAGATTCATAAAAAAATCACTTGATTGGGTCGTTAGTACGAATGCCTGTTTCAGATTCTTTTGCTTTGCAGTTTCTAACACAAAAGACACCAGTTTTTTACCTATACCCCGTCCACAATAATGGTCATCAACCACAAGGGCTTCAAGTTCCGCCATGCTTTCCGAATGAAGAGTTAATGTACAACAACCATGAACACCATCATCAATTTCATATACATAAAGATTCTCAAGCTTACCCGAAATTTCTTGTGTTGTACGGGGAATGAGTATGTCTTTGTCCACATAGGCCTGCATAATCTGCAATATTTCTGCAATATCTTCTGAACGGCCTTTCCGGATATTCGCATAAATATTGGTATGGAACATGGTACCATGACCTGTGGTCGAGAAAATTTCTTGTAATAAGATACCTTCTTGTGATCCATCTATAAAATGCACTCGAGCAACACCTGCACTACAGGCATTAATAGCATGACGTACAAATTCTGCATTAACCCGGCCGAGATCTTTTTCATGGTATTTCAACAAGAGCTCTCCCTGATTAAGATTCAATGTTGAAAAAACACCACAATCCCTAAGATAGACATCACCAAGCTGGCAATCAGGGACAGCTGGAATTCCCTTATGGCGTCCAATAAAAAATAATTTAGTGGCCCGGATAGAAGTGGCCAAACTCACTGCGAGTTCACTACTTGAAATATTATACGATTTACCCACTGCACTCCAACCGATATTGGAGATGATGGGGATAAGATCATCCTCCATCAAATTATTAATTACATCAATACTGATTGATTCAACTTTGCCTGTACATAAATAATCCAGACCATTTATAACGCCCAATTCCCTGGCACGTACCCAGTTACCGAGCACACCATGAGCTCCGTTTTCTGATAACAGAGTCAGTAAAAAATTAGATACATTAGAAGCGCCCAATTTAACAAGAGGCATAGCTTCTTCAGTTGTAATTCGAACATCCTCATGAGAATCCGTATGGGTTCCATAAGCATTCAGCACCTGATCAATTGAATTTTTCGTTCCAGGCACCAGGATTGTTTTAATTCCCATTTTTTGAATAAGGACAATATCCTTTACCAATAATGAAAATAAGGGCGTATCGATAAGGTCATCATCAATTTTAAGCACAAAGACCTTGTTCTTAAACCGATGAATATAACGAAAAACCTCTCTAATGATGCTATTTGAGGAATGGTGCAGTGAATATGAAGAATCCATAGTAAATGCCTGTTTCTTTTTTGACTGAAAGTAGTTTTTTCCGAAAAACAATGGGACACATTTTTATTAGATTTATTAAATGGCTAAAGAGCAGTCCGAAAATGGTGAACAGGCTTTTTCTATTGAAAACCCAACTCATTTCAGTGATAGCAATACTGAAAACCCTCAAAAATTCAAAAACGCACATTCAGACAAGCCAAGTCAATTCCCTTTGCCCCATGATAGCTTAGCAAACAACCTCACCCAAAATTCATTTCCAGATGTTCCCCTTAACAGGAATAACCCTGAAAATATGCACACACAGCCCGAAACAGATGCCTCTTTCAACAGATTTAAGAAACTAAACACCATGAGTAGAGAACTTTTTGGTGAAGACAATCTTAAGAAGAACTCCCAATTGAGTGGCCCCTTTTCCAGAATGCTTTTTTCTATCCCGGTATTCCTGCTCTTCTGGCTTTTTTATTACTGGCTAAAATACAACTAAAATTTAATTGTTCACATTGCTGCCTTGGTGACCGGGAAGAAATTAATTTAATTGAAGTATATGAGTATTAATAACCAATACCTAATAAAGTCTCTTTTCTGTCTTTCAATTTCAGTATTTGTGTTCTGGAGTTGTACTTCGGACGAACGCACCAACATATATGACCCACTGTCTCCGGTTTTTCTTGGTTCAGACTCTGTGGAGCTTATCAGGGAATATGCATATGACTGTACCGCTGGTGTCCTGTGTTATGATCAAGCAAAAAATGATAGTGCTTTAACAAACGTTCCCACTACCCGTAATGGCCTTTGTACCCTGTCCATTGAATCGCCCTTACGTATAGACGCGGTCGGAAGCAGATATGTTACCCTAAAAGGAAAGGTTAAAAATTTATCTGCCCTTGATTTTCTTAAAGTAGAAGATGAACTCATTCAGGTTAATACTCTTGATAGTACCTGGGAAAAAGCAGTCGTACTAAAACCTGAACCTTTTTTAACGCAAATACTATTATTAACCAGAGATACCCTGGGTAACTATTTTTCAGATACTCTTGAATTGTACTATCTGTCTAATCATTCAGACACAGAACCGCCTCTGGTTTCAGTTAAAGGCATTCAAACCGGGGATTCAGTTTTTTTCCAGAAAATACAGTTATCCGGTACCATTTTAGATGAGAGTGATTTCAATCTCACAGTTAACGGATTACCAGCAGAAATTACCGATAATTACTGGTTTATTGATATTGTGTTAACCCCTGGCATAAATAACATCTCTATCTTTGCAGAGGATTCATCAGTCAACAATAATATCAAACAGATCAATCTGGTATTGGTATTTATAAGTGCAGATAGTGTTCCTGCCGATACTGACAGGACCAAACCTGAGTTAACATTAATATCCCATGTTTCAGGTAGCACAGTGGGAGATTCAATGGCTGTCATTCAGGTGATGGCCAAAGACCAAACCGGAATTAACTGGGTAAAAATCAATGATGAAATCATGACAGCATATTCCGGGGATACACTCTATACAAAAACAATAAAACTGAAAAATGGTGCCAATCTTATAAAAATAACAACCCAGGACAAAAGTCTTAATAGTAATCAAAGCAGCCTCATTTTTTCTCTATTGTATAATAAGCCTGATGTAACTCCTCCTGCTATCCAACTCATAAGCCCAGTGAATGGAGACACCATTTTAACGGAACAAGTGACGATAACAGTTTCGGCCACCGATGATGAAAGTGGTATTGCAAACGGCATTATCTACCTTAATTCTTCTCCCATGGCCTATAACAGTGCCAGTTCACTATATCAATTAACGGTTGCACTCGTTTCAGGATACAACGCTTTTCAGATAAGTGCTAATGACGGGGCCACCCCCCCAAACGGCACTCAATTAGATTTTACACTTTTCCATTAAGTTGAATTAAGTGATGCGTCAGCATCCAATTCAATGAAACTTTCACCCTGTTAAGCGGCAAAGCCCGAATAGCAAAGTAAGTTTAATTATAAAATGTGATCTAGATCACAGTTTTATTTTTCAATTCGCGTTATACTTATAATAGAGCTGGAACTAATCGAAGCAATATTACAGACATCCAGTGTATAACGGGAGTTTCTTATTACCCCATCCCCATCCCCATTAAGAAACTCCCGTTTTTCTTTTGGGTAAATTAGACGTTGTAATGTAAAATACAGCTTTATTCAGCTAGAATATGTCACCTTTCCATTTAATGAGTGTCTGAGCGCTGCCATGGCAGTCCAAAGGGTGCACACTATCCATAAAATCATCATTCTGGGATGGATCGCCCGGCCGGGCGATAACAATTGTTGTAACCCAGTTTAATTGCAACTAACGCCAGTTTTACACAGAAACTACTTAGGTAAGATCCGTCCAGAATAATAACTAATCAGGCAGACGCTACTGTTGTTTTGCGCATAAATTTCAAGTACAACAATATCAAAATACCGGCAGAGATCATTCCAAAACACAGTAGCTGCCCCATGCTGAACTTCAAAAAAACAAAACCCAGGTGGGAATCAGGTTCACGGAAATACTCAATAAAAAATCTTACGGTACCATAACTGATAAGATAGAGAGCAGCCATAATCCCTTCAAGATTAAATTTCTTTCTGAGGAGCCAGAGGAGCAAAAAACAAAAAACACCTTCAAAAAGGGCTTCATATAACTGGGAAGGATGTCTGAGGGCTACTGTTGGAGCCGAAGGAAAATACATACCAATGCCAGAATCAGTAACGCGGCCATAGAGCTCACCATTGATAAAATTTCCCAATCTGCCAAAGGTATATCCAAGTGGAATTATCGGCCCGAATAAATCGCATAACTTCCAGTAACTTACCTTTTCCAGTCGGGCACGGTTATAGCGCCATACAAAAAACGCGCAGGCAACAAAAACACCGATTAACCCTCCATGAAACGACATGCCGGATATACCAACAAAGCGAAAGGGGCTTAATTCAAAGGGCATAATAATTTTTAGGGGGTTTTTGATATAATATTCAAAATTATAAAACAGCACATATCCCAGACGGCCACCAGCCAAAACACCAATAAATGCTGCCGTTAAAATATCTTTATGAAAATTATCACTAAACCAGTATTGTTCTTCTGTTTTACTACGGTACTTTGCAAGTAAATAAGTTGAAACAAAAGCAAGTATGTACATGAGCCCGTAATACTGCAAACGTATTCCACCAAACTGGAATATAACCGGGTCAAGGTTTTTGGGCAGGTTCTGCCACCAATAAAGAAATGAGTCCATAGGTTGAAAGTTAAAAAAAAATATTCTGTTTTCCTCAACTCTCTCGTTATTTACTCAATATTCATCACTTGCTCTCTAATCTTCTCCAATTCTTCTTTTATAGCCACAGATTCATGTTGAATCCCTGAATGCATACTTTTATTGCAGAGAGTATTTATTTCTCGTAACAATTCCTGAAGAATAAACCCCAGCTTTTTCCCTGGAGTTGGATTAGCGGAACATGTTTCCAAAAATAGAGTTACATGGGATTCAAACCGTACCAATTCTTCTGTAATATCCAATTTTTCTGCCAGAATACTCAATTCGGTCATTAATCGGTCATTATCCAACTTTAAATCCGGACCAGCCACCTCTTTAATTTTTTCTTTAAATTTTTCGGTATAATTAAACTGACGCTCAGGTAGATAATCTTTGATTTTCGTTAGCCAGGCAGGGAAAGAGTTTACACGGGTTAGCATATCCTGCATAAGCTTTTTCCCTTCCTGTGCTCTCATTTCTGAGAGATTCAGGCAAGCTTCTCCAAATGTAGGTACCACTCTGTCTTTAAGTAACGAGTCATCAGATGATTCAGGCAAAGCTATTACCACATCCGGAATTTGTAAAATATCAGTGATGTTTATCACAGAATCGTCATCAAGGACTTCTTTGAGTTGCTTGACAAAGTTCAGATACTTTTCAAGTAAGGGTTTATTCAACTGCATTGAAGAAGATGTTTTACCAAACTCTTCATAATGGATAAAGCAAATAACAGATCCCCGGGAGATGTTTTTTTCCAGAACTTTCCTCAGTTCAGGCTCTAATGGTGCCAAAATTTTGTTCATTTTGAATTGAATATCAAGAAATCTATTGTTCACCGTTTTAATTTCAATTCGAACAGCAAAATCAGTACCAATTTTTTCAGCTTTTCCGAATCCCGTCATACTCTGTGTTTTCATAAATTTTTCCTTTATGGGTGCTATCCAAGAAATACAATTTCCTGAAGTAAAATCAAAATGGAAACAAACAAAAGCCCGGTATTCCCTTCCAGGAAATATTGTTATATTCTGAATAATCGCTTACAAAAATAAAATAAAAAAAACCTTGCATTATTCGCATTTTATGGCGAAAATAGAACAATACACAAAAGAAAACCATAAACCAAAATGAAGGGGTTCGTTATGATCACTTTTTTCAATTCCCGCACTAAGATTTTTCTAGGTCTTTTTGCTGTGCTTTTATTTTCCGGATGCGCCGAGTTGCAAGACAAACTCGACAAGTTTGTTAAGAGCCCGATAGATACAACGAGTCTCACAGAAAAAACTGATATCCTTGCCGGTAAAGCAGAAGAACTCCTTGATCAAAACGAAGGCAAAGCCGTTGTAACCGGCGTCTTATTAAAAGAAGGCGGAGTAACTGGCTTATCCAAACGTGCGTACATTAATGCCGCCGGGCTCGCTAAAGTATCATCAAACGAACCCGTTCCTCTGGCCAATGCAGACATTATGTTTTACGATGCATTGAGCGCATCAACCAACAGTAGTTATCATACCCAGTCTGATGCCGACGGCAAATACTACGCTGTCCTTGATGAAGGCCTCTATTTCGCCTTTGCAGTTAAGTTTGATCCGACTACACAAGAACTCATCACTGCTCGTATCGATAACATCGGAGCAAAAAAAGACAGCATCGTTGACATTCAAAACACCACCGCCGCAGAAGATAAAATTTCTCCTACCATTGTAAGCATTTACAACGCCACCAGCCCCGATCAAAATTCGGGCATCTATCTACTAACCGGCGTCACCAATACAAACCCCATCATAAACATTGTTTTTTCCGAGCCGATGCTCAGGAGTTCCGCTACCGAAATATACATGGGTTTACTTGACACCAGCGCAGAAAATGGTGCATTCGCTCTCAGCGATACCATGGCAAATATTGAACAAGTCTGGAATGGGAATAACACCGTTCTCATGCTTACTCTTAAAACCACCATAGATACGACCAGGCAATATGGTATTCTCATTAACAAAACACTCAAAGATATGGCTAAAAATTCTCTGGAGGCAAAAGCAAAGGCCACATTCGTGCCAGTTAATGCAGCAAACTTAGAAGATTTTGTTGTAGCAGAAACCTACCCGGCGAACGGTAGCGAAATCAAACCACTCCAGGCCCCGGGCATCATTTTCACCAGGCCAGTGGAAATTTTTTCAGTACTCAATAATGTCATCATGACACCCAAAATCCCCGGTCTCTGGGAAATAAGAGGAAATAAAGCAGTATTCACCCATAAACAGCCTTTTGAAATTGGTAAAGAATATACGGTATCCATTCCCATCACCGTAAAAGATATTTCTGGAGCAACTCTCAAAGAAGCGAAGGAACTAAAATTTAAAGTGGCGGCGTATAGTGGTGCTGCAGGTGCTGGCGGCGAAGAGGGTGTGGTTGCCCAGATTGTCGAGGGAATTCTGGACGCATTCCTCCAGGGCGACATCCCCAAATTTGCATCTCACCTTCACCCGAATTTCCGGATGTATATGGATGGGAAACTTGAGTCAAAAGAACAAGTTGTTGAAAGTATTCAACGAGATGTATCTGAACGCGATCAAATGATGATGGGTATTTCCGCTCCCGTGTTTGACATAGACAGCTCGGCATGCGTCGAAGGTAATATTATCAGATGGCTGGTTCACCCTGCAGGCAATCCCGATGGTCCAAAACTCTGGGTAGAAACAAATGTTCCTCCAGGAGCTACTCGAAGAGTCTGGGATAAAAACAGAACTCTTATTTCCAATGAAACAATTACATGGGATCCCTCTCGTCCGAAACTTACCTATGACGGAAAGAATTATTTTTACGACGCTGATTTTTCTAATTTCCATGGCCCGGTTTCTGCTGATAATGCAGAAGATGACGAAACCTTCTGGGCTGACCTGCTCAAACGTACTTCTAATGTTGTATTACAACCCGTAAAATCTGACATGCAAGATGAATTCTTTGTAGATGAAGGCGTAATAGTCAAAGGCGATACTGCTAAAGTAGCAGCAAAACAAAAGAAGATCGAAAAACCGAATCGTTTTAATTTCGAACCTCGTTATGTTTGTAATCCTGACGAAGCAAAGGCCCATACAGAACTTTCTCTCCTTAATTTTGTTTTGGTAAAAGAAAATAACGTCTGGTCCATCGTATTTCTTAACGGAGCAGAACTGGGAAGTATGGATGAAAAGGTTGAATACGACAGTGCCTTTAAGTCTTTTGAAAACTTTGAAAACATCAAGCCAATCGAACTTCTCTCACCGGTTGACAAAGCTGATAATACAGCAGCCGATGACGGCAGCATTACACTAAAAATCAAAAACCTGCGCAAACTCGATAACATTAAGTACGGCAGCAAGTTTGGTTATCTTATCGGTCTGGCCGAAGATCCCTGGTTTCTTTCAAACAGGCCTCGTTTTGGTGCCTTATATTTTGTTAAAGCGGACACCACATTGTCTGAAGTGGAATTAAAAATTACCAACGATGGGAAACCCGTACAAGGTGGAAATGGCACTTCCATTTTGCGTGATATGCATTCTCTAGGCCTTCCGGGTTGGGAACGGGCCATGTTTGAATATCCGATAGAAGAACTGGTAAATTGGGAAAAAGGCATCGCAGGTGTTTACTTTTGGAAGGCTATAGCCGTGACCGATACATCCGCATCAATGTTCCTCGCTTCCGGATTT
Source organism: Fibrobacteria bacterium (assembly GCA_015232855.1). Taxonomy (GTDB): domain Bacteria; phylum Fibrobacterota; class Fibrobacteria; order UBA11236; family JADFYW01; genus JADFYW01. The sequence continues at coordinate 42,031 of JADFYW010000011.1, read as the reverse complement.
ACGGGTGAGAACTTTTTAGGCGAATCTGATTTTTACAAATCGCCTGAATATGGCCAATTTGCAGTTAAAAATGTTCCTGACGAAAAGCAGATTGAACTTATCTTCTTCAACCAGGCCCCGATGGATGGGCAGGGTGGAATGTTCCAGGGTGGTTTTGATGATCGAGACCTAGACCAAGTCCCTGATCATATGGAAATAAAATACGGAACCGACCCCAATAACCGTTCATCCTATCCTGATTTCACCGTGGATTCGGACCTGGACGGCATGGCGGACTTCCTGGAAGAAATGCTGGATAAAGACGGCTCAGATAGTCTTATCTATAAAGCCGCTGATTCCGCTGGTATTGAGGCTCAACTCAAACGTCTTGCAGAAGAGTTTAATATTATTATCATAGATAGCGATAAAGATGGCTTCCCTGATGAGATAGAAGAAATGAAGGGTTTTGACCCCTTTAACGCTATGAGTAAACCTGGTACGCGGGCACGTCAAAAAGCACCTACAGGTGTGTTCAAAGGTCTTATTGCCTTTGGCGATTCTCCTGATGAACGCTTTGCCATCAAAGTTACTATCAAAAACGAAGCTATGCTCACAGCAAAATACGAGTGTTTCTTCAAGAAAGACACCTTAAGAGATTCTGTCGCAGCTTACTTTAATGAAGGCATCGGCGAACTTATGTTCCCCATCAGGTTTGAAACCGGCCCGGAAGCCGGTAACAGCCTCCTTTGTCGCGGTAATTACGACATGGGCAACGGAGTTCTTCAAGGTCCCGTTGACATGGTAGCTTCCCCCAAAGACAAGTTTTCCACTGACTTTGGCGGCGGTCCCTACATGGGCCAATGGGCAGCCAGCAGTAAGAGTGGTGTAAATGTTGAAAACTTCCTGCATTTCGGCCCGGCAACAGGCCCAGGCCCCAATAATCCAGATATGCATGTAGGATATCGTGAGCCTCCGGCGGGTGTATTCGCAGGTTGGAAATTCCATTTTGTCACCGACAAAAACGTAGACCCTTCAAACCAGATGATAATCATCGTTGATAACAACGGTGATACCGCTTACACATTAAAGGCTCACTACAACGAACCAAATGTTGGTGGACATTTGATGTTTCATCCAAATATGGACGGATTTCATATTGAAGCAGACTACTGGAAAGAAAGTCCTACAGAACACGAAAAACTCCATCTCAATGGTGAACTCATGCGTGCACCATTTATAGATTCCACGGGCAATCAGACCCCTGGATGGGTGTTTGACGGTGGATTCAACGCAGGCAGCCAAGAATGTGGCCAGTATGAGTTTGGAGCTGACGGAGATATAGACTCAACAAGATGTATGCGTTACGATTATCATGACTTACCTGGTGAGTTCTCTGCAAGAGTTGCAGAAAAAGGTTTTAATGTAAATGGTGATCCCACAGGTACACTTAAAGGTTGGGCCCGTATTGATGAATACGGCACAGGTTTTAACGAAGGTCCTGGTCCGGTTGGTGATGACCGTGACGGCGATTGTATCCCAGATTGGGAAGACCCCGCACCAGACGATCACGAAAAACCAATTCCCGGCGGTCAATGTGGTATGATGGGTGGCGGCGCTCCACCTTATGTTAATGGTACAAACGAATTCATGAAGTTTCTCGTAACAAAGAAATTCATACAAACAGGCGATACCTTTAATCTTCTTATCCAGGGTAATGGTGTGATGCTCAAGTCCATAAACGACAGCAATCATATTTTCAACAGTAACAATCCTGAGTGTGGTTTTGTACGCATTATCCCCATTAAAGGCGAAGATGATGTATACATGAAGTTCAACCAGCTCAAGCTCGACGATGCCAACAGTTTCTGGGGCATGCAGCTTATCCTGCTTGAAGGTAATAATCCTCAAGTCCCCGGTATCAAAGACCAGGAATACGACCAGAATGGTAAGGTATACAAAAACGTAATCGTAACCGAGCCAAGACAAATCCATGGGGAGATGTGCATGGATAATGGCAACATGGGCCCAGGCCCAGCTGGTGAAGATAGAGACGGTGATTGTATCCCGGATAATGAAGACCCGGCGCCAGACGATTATAATAACCCGAACCAGGGCGGCAAGTGCGGTTTTGCTATACCAGATGCACTGCAGGGCAGAGCTGATGATATCATGGACAAGAGTAAAACATGGAAAATTTTCAAAGGCGGAAAGACTGCTTTCCATACTCAGTTAAGAAAATACATCGGTTTCTCAGCAACTGAAAATATCCTGAACATGGGGTTTGATGTAATCACCCTCAACTACCAGAATAGTCACACTTTTGGAGGTCGCTTCCAGGAAATGGACGGATTAATGGTCCACAAAGCCCATGATCTTCCCTTCCCGGCATCTACCGAATATTACGCGGTAGCTGCATCCAACATACGTGGCGATGGCGATATTGCAATAGCTATCGGTCCCAATGGCCCGGCTGTTGTTCTTGTCCCGGTTCCTCCAAATGATGAAATCAACATGAAACTCCAACTCTTCGGCGGACAGCCCTGGATGGTAAGAGATTTTATGTGGGAGTTGGTACAATCCGAAAAAGTAAATATGCATGTAATTGATATGAGTGGCACACAAGCCTCTGTTTCAATGACAATGGTCCAGGAAATGCAGTTCATGCCTCAGGGTGACTTCATTGTGTTAGCACAGGTCTTCCCTGAAAATACTGATTCACTGCGTTATGTTGTACTAAGTTCTCCAAACGATTTCGGCAGACCAGCTGTTGGTAAAGACTCTACTGGTAATCTTGGTCTCCTTCTTGCCATATACAAAAGAGCAGATCTGGACCAGATGAGTGGAAACTCAGGTGGTGGTGTTGATCTTGATCGTGACTGTGTCCCTGATGATGGTGATCCAGACCCTAATAACCCCAACAATCCTGTTCCTGGCGGAAAGTGTGTAGGTCCTGGATTTATGGACAATGATGGTGACTGTGTGAATGATTCAGAAGATCCAGACCCTAATGATCCCAACAAACCCGCTGTTGGCGGAAAATGCGTGCAGGATATGGATGGTGACTGTATCGAAGATAAGAACGATTCCTATCCTAATGACTTCAATATGCCTATCCAGGGCGGAGACTGCGGATTCAAAGACTTTGACGGCGACTGTGTCGACGACAGAGATGATCCAAATCCAAATGATAGGAATAATCCAACCCAAAATGGCCAATGTAACACAGTAGGAGACAAGGATCAGGATTGTGTACCGGATAATATGGATCCCGAACCGGGTAACCCAAACGTACCTTCACAGGGCGGACAATGTGGTGGCGCTGTTGATAACGACGGTGATTGTGTACCGGATGAAAAAGACCCGGATCCCAACAACCCGGATAACCCCTTCCAGGGTGGTCAATGTGGAGGCTTTGCCGATGAAGATGGGGATTGCGTTGATGATTCCAGAGATCCAGATCCTAAAGATCGAGATAATCCAACATTCAATGGTGAATGCGGTGGTGCTTCAGATGATCCACAAATCTATAGAGGTGTTATCGCCGGCATTCAATCTGCGTTGATAGCCTCAAATGGAATTGTAGGTCTCACTGAGGGTCCTGGCACACCGATTAAGCCAATAACCATTGGCAAAGACGCACAAATCAGTGTTGATCCGGATGGCTTTACCGTAACACCAGAACCAAATAATGGTGCTGAAATGTTGGTATTTCTGGCAACTTCGGAAGATGAAACAACATTACTTGTAAAGGCGAACGAGCCTATCGTTATCCGCAAAACCCAAATAGGCAGAGATCCTAATGATGAAGACGGTGACTGCGTACTCAAACAGGATGATCCTAATGACTTCGACTTTAATAATCCAACCCAGGGCGGACAATGCGGTGGTAAAGACGTAGAACCTGTTGTATACAAAGGTGTGCGCCAGACTATTTGGGATGAGCTGGTAAATACCAGGGGTGAGGTTATTGTCGTGTTTGGAGGTTCTGAAGAGTACTATCACGAAAACATCGGTATGGCTCCGGCACTAAAGAAAAATCCCGAAGGTTCTGTGATAACCGTTCATCCGAAGAAGCAGGATAAAATCCTAATATTCCTCGCTCCCGATGGGAATGATCAAGTGCCTTATATCATGGACAATAGACTTCTTGTACTGGAAAAAGATGCGCCAGTCGACACCAGTAATGGTGATAAAGATAATGACTGTGTACCTGATTCCGTTGATTCCAACCCGGATAATGCCGACATTCCTAAGGTTGGTGGAGCATGTGGAACTCTAAAAGAAGGTGATCGAGATAACGACTGTGTGCCTGATTCTTTAGATGGCTACCCAGACAATCCTAATATGCCTCAATCCGGCGGAATGTGCGGAATGGAGGGAGAGACGGATAAAGATAAGGATTGTGTACCTGATGTTTCAGATCCCAACCCTTATAATTTCGACCAACCCACTCAGGGAGGTGAATGCAGAGAAGAACCAAAGCCAATAATTTTCAAAGGTTCAACACAAGCTATCAATGATGCTTTAACAAAATCAAATGGTGAAATCGGTATAGCAAGTGATACCAGTGAAACTATCATCTGGAGCAAAGTTGTTATGCCTGCAGAATTAAATACCCAGCCAGATAGCACGGTGATTACCCCCCATCCAAGCCTGATGGATCATTTCCTGATTTTCCTTGCACCAGGGGGAGATGACCAGAAAGTGCTGCTCATAGAAGATAAACCTATTGTTATATCCAAAATGAAACAGCCCGATGAAGGTCCAAAAAAGCTAGTAATGGACATTAATAACTTTCATGATTTTCTTACCAACAAACAACTTTCAAACAGGGATAGTGTAAAGATTCTCTATGTTATGGCTGAAGATGTTGAGACCAAAGACGGTATAGAATTAACGGTTGATGAATTTTCATTTGAAAATCCATTAACCGGAGGAAAGGAAGTTTTCATTAAACTCTCAACTGGCAATCTTGTCGACAGGCGATTCAACGTGGTAGAAGATCCTGCAGAACCTGGGAAACCAATGGTTGACGAAGGCTTAATCATCGTAATTGAATCGGGATATTTTAAATAAGAAAAAGAAAAGCGCGGTGTTATGCCGCGCTTTTTTAGCAATATAAATATCGGGGATAGGGATTTTTAATTTAAACAGCTAAGCCTAACAGGTTATTGGAATCGGTATATTCTGTTTTCATTACTTATGAGGTATTAGCCTTGCTCTGACAACAGGGAATAAATATTTTCTATTAGAACCAATATCATTTAAGGAGGACAGGAATGATAAAATTTTTCGAGAAATTTACTTTGGCTGGTGTTTTTTTATTGGCCTTATGCTTCAACGCATGCCTTGATTTGGGAGGAGAGGAAGACGAAGCAAAGATAACACTGGATGCCACCATGACAGGAGAAATTACCGTTGATGTTGGTGATACCCTTAAAATTCTCGGTTCGGTGGAAGCTAATGGTAAAATTGACATGAATTACAAACTCATGACTGGAGCGGGTGAAGAAATAGTTGGTGACAAGAAAAAGATATTCCAGATCGACTATTCCGCCGAATCAACTCCCACTTTAGAAGACGAAAAAATGCTCAATTTAGAGGAAGATGCAAAACTGATGATTATCACATTCAGTTCAGCATCTCAATTAACCTGTGGAGGAGATTATATCCTCATGCTCCAGGCTGGAGTTAATGGCTATGATGTGGGCGAAAACGCTTCCGTTAATTTTACAGTGAACGGCCCGACTTGTAACGATAGTGGTGAAATCCAGGCAGATATTGAGGTAAGCGACGTAACAATCGGTGCTCAGGGTGCTAGTGAAGGAAGTTCTCTGGATGCTGATCAGCCTAAGGCTTATATACAAAGCGAAGCAAAAGACAATTCTGCAAAAATCGACCTTTTTCTTGCTAAAATTTCCAGTGGGCTAAAACTTTTCAGCCCTGATTCCGCAGCGGCTTACACCTTCTTAATTCCAGTAAAGGACTCCTGGGCCAAAAAGAATAGTACTCCTTTTTATAAAACTGCTATTGGCACCGGTTTTGACAATATTAAATCCCAATACCAAATTGATGCTTATTGGGACGAAACCACTACTTCACTATCAAATACAATATTAAATTCAAATGATGTTTTTATCTTAAAAACCGACCAGGGGAATATAGTTCTGGTTAAAATCAAAAGCGTAAATGGCTCAGATGAAAATGCCACAGTAGTAGTTTCAATAACCAAGAAAAAATCCTGATATTTTTTCTAATCAAAAAAAAGGCCCCTTTTATAAGGGGCCTTTTTTTTGGAGGCGACAAGCGGATTCGAACCGCTGAATGAAGGTTTTGCAGACCTCTCCCTTACCACTTGGGTATGTCGCCATTAGGCTCAAGTTTAGTAAAAATCAATTGGGAAAACAAATGAATTACTTAGCTAGCCAATTATCAATTTCAGTTCCAAATTCCTTAATTTCATCAATGGTACAGTTAAATGTAAGTGATATTTCTGAATCACCTTGACCTGCATCCAACTTTTCTTCACTCATAGTGCACAAATCTATTACCGCTGTGACTCGAAAGACATCATCATTTACTTGTATATCCAGTCTGAAATCATTTGTTTCCGAAACAAAGGACAAACGGGTCTTTTCTGATGGCTGTAAGATCACATCTTGACAGAAAGTGCTTAATTGCCTGATATCGTCCAATGAAATATCTGAAATAATGGATCCTGCATCAGATGAATAAAGTGTCTTATAACCTCCCGTACCGGAATTTCTAATTGACAGCGAGCAGCTGTAACTCTGCCAACTATCTGAGGACTTTTTTCCAATAGAAATTGAAAATTTTAAGTCCTGGCAATCATTGAACAGTGAAAACTGAGTATCATTCATATTCATAGAGAATTCACACCTGTCATGTTTAAGTTTTTTAACTTTCTCAGCTGTAATTTTATTCTTTTTACTAAATTATAAAAGGGCTTTTTTTAAAAAAATTTGCTTTTTATATTATGAGTGAAAATTTTAAGGCAAAACTTAATAAACGCAAAAAACAAAATTTTGTGGGATCAGGGGTAGCGATTGTCCTGCTTATGGCTATAAGTGCCATAGTTTTAATTATTCTCACCCTTCAAAAGACTTCTGCTCCCTTTCAAAATCCCGGTCCAATGGTCAAAACCGATTCAGCTGAGTATAAAAATAATGAGGCTGTTCCTATTAAAAATCATCCTCTGAATAAAAAAATTAAGACTTCTAACCATTCTTCTGTAAAAAAAGAACTAAGCCCTAACTCTAAACGGCCTAAAAAAGTAACACAAACCCAACAACAAACCATACTAACGAAACCTTCCGATGAGCCGTCAAAATCTACCGGTACCGCTTTTATGCCTGAAGATCTTTCAATGCCATCAAGGATTAAAGTTTCAAAAGAAGCAAAAAATATAATTGAACCAGGTCCCTCCGTTTCTGATTTAGAGTCGCCAAACAGCTCAGAATCCTATAAAGATGGAATGAAAGCCTATAAAAGCAAAAATTATCGCAATGCCGTTAAAGTCTTTTCACAACTACCAAAACCTGCTCATAAAAAACGAGGCCCAAAAGATAGAGAAGAATATGTAAAAGGAAATTTTTACAAAGGACTATCTCTTCAAAAACTGGGAAACCTCAAACAAGCTGTAACAGCTTACCAGAATGTATTAGACTATGAAAGATTTTTTCCTATTTGTGAAATGAATTTGGGCATTTGTTATTTAGAATTAAGGCAATTTGCCAAAGCCGACAGAGCTTTTCGCCATGTTGTCAGAGATCAAAACCGCATTCCCCCATCCCAGTATGATGATATAATGCAAAGAACTCGTTATTTTTGGGCTATAGTATGGACAAAACTATTCAAGTCTGCAAAACAACAAGACAAAAAGATTTACTTTCAAAAACAAGCCAAGCTCAAATGGGCTGACTATGTGGCATGGTTCGGAAAGAATAAAAAATATTCTGCGGCAAATCAGCATGCAGAAAATTATATTAAAAGTTTAAAAACCCGGTAATTGAGCAGAGGAAAATCATGGATATAAAAAAAGTCATACTTTTCAGCCTTTTGACCATTTCTATGCCGTTGATGGCTGGTGAACCAACCAGGGCAGTTAAAATCAAAGCTTTGGTTAGTTCTGAAGACTCCAGGCTTTCTGGGCAGCTATTTCACCCCAAATTATGTCCTAATAATGTTAATTTCCTCTCTTTTGTTCGGCAAGAAAAAGACAACCGGCAGCTATGGTTTTATGATCTTCTTGCCAAAGAACTCAGACAGATTTCCCCTATTGAACAGAAAGAGAGTATAGAAGATTTTGGTGAAAGTGATGAATCAATTTTGTTCCAAAATTATACAGATCAGCTAACCTGGTGCCCGGTTATGCATGGTGGAAAACAATACGTTGCCTATGTTTGTGCAGGCAAAGGTAACAATATGGACATATACATCCATGCAATCGGAAGCGATATACATACTCGCATCACATCTCATCAGGAAGTTGATGCCTCTCCTACCTGGTCACCAGATGGAAAAAAACTCGCGTTTGTTTCTGCACGTACCGGAAACGGTGATATTTACATGCTTCAGGATGTCACCCAGTTTTTTGGTAAAAAAATTACAAGAGAACCACGTAGCAAATTTATCCGCCTTACCAAAAACAAAAACGAAGATATGCTACCTTCTTTTTCGCCAGACGGTCAATTTCTGGCTTACACCACCAGAACAAAAGGACGAAGAAAAAGAGGGCCTTATACTATTGCTCTCATCAATTTTAACGATAATTACAAAATTCAGATTTTTAATAACCGTATAGTCAATTCAAAGAGTCACCCATCCTGGTCTTTTGACGGCCATTTTGTCGCCTATCAAATTTCAAATGATCTTAAAGACCAGATTATTGATATTGGTGTTTTACAGCTTAAGAAAGATCCGAAGGGACGTCTAATTGAGCTGACTGATTTGGTGGGGACCGTTCCTAAAATTGCTGAAAACATTTTTCCCAATGGTTACGATGGTCCATCATGGCTCCCAGGATCCCGTGGACTAATATATGCCAAACGTGAATCCAAAAGACTCAATCCACTTGAAATCGTAAATCTGGAACAATGGTTATACAATCAAAAATACAAACGGAATGTTATCAGGACAAAATCAAGTATCCACAGGGATGTATCATGCTTAGCCGATCATCCAATTGTCGTTTTTGCCGGCCAGACAGGTCTTACCTACAAAATTTTCGCAGCATTCCTCAAAGGTTCTGACATAATACTCAAAGATAAACAGGTTGATGTTCAAAAATATGAAATATTTCAATAAGACATTCTTTATATTCGTTGCTTTTATTCTAGCGTTATCCTCGCAATGCTGGAGTGATCCACTTAAACTATTGAAGCGGAACCGATTTATAGATGCAATAGAAGCATGGGAAAAAGACGCTTCTCTTAGTTCAAATAGCCAGAAAAAAATGAGAGCCCTTAAGGGGCAGGCAATAGCCTACAACAAACTCGGAAACCTTTACAATGAATATCAGACCTTCTTTTACGCACTCATAAATGAGTATTACAAAATTATCGGCAAACATTACCCATCTCCCACTCTGCTTTTATACCAGGGAGAAGTAGCTTATTACAATGGTAGTTATACAAAATGTATTCGTTTAATGAAGAGTGTAATGGCTAGTGGCAAAGCAGATCGCAAACTGATTGACATGGCAAAAGTCTATCACCATTATGCTCTCAATAAACTTAAAAAACGGGACGGACGTCTTATTTTAAAAAGCGATTACCCTACGGTTCTCTGGCAGTTGATTCAACTTGAAGAACGCTCAACTTATCCCAAAAACTTGCCCATTTCAGATGCGAGAAGTATTGGTAATAAATTATCCGCACTTATTCGGAGTAACGATCCGAATGTAAAAGAAATCACACTTCATCTTAAAAGCCTCCTTAAAAAGGCAGATGAGCCTGAAATAATTTTAAACAAAGGAAAGCTAACTCAGGTAAATTTTTACAATCCAATCCTTTATAAGACAATTTCTCAGGCATTCTTCTATTTAAGCAATATGAAATACGAAAGACTGCTTAAATACGAAAGCGACTTCCCTGCCTTATCAAAAAAATTCCAGGTAGAATTCAGTATGGCAGAGAACTACTTTGAACTTGGAAAATATGCGGATGCACGACACATTCTCCAAAAAGAAAAATCAGACGATGCATCCATACTTATGGCAAAAGTAGAATCAGCTCAAGGTCGAAATCAACGGGCCAGAATCATACTTGATGAGATTAATTTAAAAAACGCCAGTCTTGCCACAAAACGTGAGCTGGGTTACACCTATTTTACACTGGGAGTAAACAAAGTAAAAGGACTTCGTCTTACTGCTGCAGTCATAAGACAGAATAATTCATCAAAGTATCTTCGCCGTTATGCATCCATTTTACTTGGACTCGGAAAAAATCAGGAAGCTTTGGAAGTTTTTGCCAAAGGTTATAAAATTCAGTTTCGGAATAGTGTTGAGCATATAGACCCAGAATACATGACAGAATATGCTTATGCGATATTTAAATCAAGCAAAATGCGGTATGACGAAGTAGTTGAAACGCTCTACCATTTGCAAAAAGCATATCCGGCTTGCAGAGCCATGCATTATTGCATGCAGGGCATTGCCGCTGCTGAAACAAGAACTTTTGGAAACACACGAATATTTAAAAAAGGTGGTTAACACACATGTGGAGTGAAATCATGATAAGAAAAACCCCAAAATCAAAAAGTGATGAGCATAAAACATTTTTTTACAAAAAGATGTTTTCAATCAACTTTTTTATTTGCTTAGCTATAGTAATGGTTTCAGGGTTATTTGCCCAGAGCCAGAAGGGTGGGAAGATAATATATGCAGAATTGCTTCTGCCAGATACCTACAATCCCCTCACTACTACAGATAATGAAACGGCCCTACGGCTCTCTGAACTCATTTTTGAGTCTTTGGTTTTTATTGATCACCGTGGTGAAGTCCAGGGTAGACTTGCTGAAAAATGGAAGGTGTTTAATGGAAATAAAAGAATTGTTTTTACCTTAAGAAAGGGCATCACCTGGCATAATGGCTCACCATTTTCTGCCGATGATGTAAAATTCACTTATGAATCGATCATGAATCCGCTTTCTGACGTACCCGCTGACAGACGAAAAGGATTGGAAGTAATTAAATCCGTGAAAGTATTAAGTGACAATGTCATCAAGTTTGATTTCAAAAACAGCGTTCCCGAACCTGAAAAGCGTTTTCTTTTTAAGATATTATCCCAAAAGGCCCATGATGGCAAAGCGGTAATATCAAAATTGTCTCGCAAAGACCCAATAGGTACGGGTTATTTTAAATTTTCCCGAGAAACCAAAGACAAGGGCGTTATCCTTAAGGGCTGGGAAAAGCACTATCTTGGCCCGCCAAATATTACTGACATAACAATGCGCTATCAGCCAGAAGTTTCTCTTCTCGTACAAAGTCTTATTTTGAATGCAATAGATCTTATGATAGAAGTTCCACCCCAAAAAATTACTGAAATAGCAAATACAGGTAAGTTCACCATTCTTCCTTATAACTCTCTTACCTTTGCATTCTTTGGGTATAATTTCAATAATCCTATTCTCAGAATAAAAGAAGTTCGGCAGGCCATAACCTATGCGCTCGATAGGCAAAAGATGGTAGATGATATTTACTTTGGCAGAGGTGAAGTCATTTCCGGACCATTCTCTCCAGCCTCCTGGGGTTATAATCCTGACGTTATGCCGCGAGCTTTTGACGTTAATAAGGCAAAAGCTCTTTTAAAAAGTGTCGGAATAAAAGATACTGATGGAGATGGAATTGCCGAATATCACGGAAAGCCTATCCGGCTTAAATTAAAAATCCCCCTGTACAGTGGTAATGAAGGTGGATTATCAGTATGTTTACGTTTTCAAAACCACTTAAAAGCCATTGGTTTTGATATAAAACTTGAGCATCGTGAAATTGTTAAATGGAAAAAAGAAGTAAAAGAAAGTCACGATTTTGATATTGTTTTTGCTGAATGGCTGTTTGATAATTCGTCCAACATCTATTCACTTTTTCATTCTAGTGAAAATAAGGCCAAAGGTGATAATTTCATTTCCTTTAATAACAGAAAAGTTGATAGTCTTTTAGCTGTTTTTTCCGAATCAATTAATCAGGAAGTTCGGCGGCGTATCAACTATGAACTTCATAAAATTTTAAATGAAGAATTACCTTATACCTTTTTATGGACACTGGAAAAAAATTCAGCAATCGATAATAAGGTTAAGAAATTTATTGTGCAACCGTATAGGTTTTTTACTTTTGCTAATGAATGGTATATTCCAAAAGAAGAAAGGGAGTAGGATAACATATGTTCTTACTAAAATTTTCAAATATCAAATTGTATTTTAACAGTTCTGTCATACTTTCTGTTTTATTCTTAATCGGTTGTGGCCCATCACTCAGAGGTGTTGTGGTTATGCCAGATGGAAGTGAAATCGGTGAAAAAAAAGTCATGGTTTATACTAACCCCTGGACTGATTCGGTTAAAGTAAAAAATGACGGCTCATTCAAAATCAGTAAGGATGTTCAGGATCGAAATGAATATACGCTTATTGCTGAAGATGTGGATGGAAATATGGGTTTTGTTCGCGGTTTCAAAATCAGCGATCAGCCTGATCAAAAAATAGTTATAAAAATGTCAAAAGAACTGCAGGCAAAAGACGCGGTTATAGAAGGTGACCTCTATATTAATCCGGATTCCGGACCTGGGGAAAAAATCTTAAAATCAAGTCAATGAGATTTTGCTACCGGTTTTGTAGTTAATTAAATAAGTATTTCAGATACTTATCCGGAAGGGTGCCTTTAAGGTAATATATTGCCTGTTTTAAGTAGCAATCTGTAAAGATAACGGAAACTTTTGTGAAGCAAAAACAAATTTTAAGGGTCTTGGCAAAAAAAACAGGGCAGCTTATTCTGTCTATTATTGCTGCTAGTCTACTTGTTTTTCTAATTGTTCAACTTACTCCCGGTAATATGGCGGAGATACACAGTCTGGCACCGGCGACTATCGAAAAACTTAACCTCGATAAGCCAATCTGGCTTCAATACATCTATTGGCTTGGGAACTGCCTGACTCTCAACTTTGGTGTGTCGCTAACTGATGGTACTCCGGTAAACGAATTACTTCTCCAATATGCAGGTACTACCTTTGGGCTTACCATTGGTTCAATGTTTTTGTCTCTTTTAATTTCTGTCCCCATCGCCATTTTACTTGGGATTTCAGCTGAATCCAAATCAGGAAAAGTCATCAGTTCCATTATTTATAGTATTTCTAGTATTCCGGTTTTTGTAGTTGGATATATTGTACTAGGTATTGTTTTTGGCGTTTTTAAATTTTACCCACTGGTAATGCCAGAGGGGGAATTTGAATTCTGGCCCTGGGTCACTTACTATATATTGCCTATTTTTGTGCTTGCCATCGGCAACGGAACATTGGGAGAATTTGTGCGTGTCCTCATGCTTGAAATTCGCCATACCAGTCATGCCCTTTATATTAAAGCAGCCCGTTCACGAGGTACCAGCCTATTAAAACATTATATCAGGCCGGTCATCATTCCTTTTCTCAGTATTGTTGTTTCACGCTTTGCGGTTCTCATCAGTGGTGTTATTGTGGTTGAGCGGATTTTTAATCGCAGGGGTCTTGGTTGGCTTACCTGGGAAGCCACACTTAATAGAGATTTTTTTGTAATTATGGCTGTTACTCTCTTAACAGCATTGCTTATAAGAGTCTTGATGTTTGCTCAGGAAATGTTGGCCTATAGCCTTGATCCACGATTGAGGAAAGGCTAATCATGAAGCTAATTAAATTTCTCAAGACGCCAGGTTCAATCAGAATTGTTTCTGGTGGCGCAGTTATCATCTTACTTTTGTTTTTCGCTGTCTTTGGGGACTTTGTTTGTTTTTATCAATCCAATGAAATGGATTCTGATTGGATCATGGAGCCACCTTCCAGTTCTTTGCTGCGTTCTTTTCTGGTAACCGAAAAGGGCTTAAAAAACCTTAAACGCACCACTACTCCTCAAGTATCACACCAAGGCAATGATCGGGATAACAGTCTTGACTATTTAATGGAGGGTTTAGAAGAAGAGTTTTTTAATGACAGTGCAAGCGAAAGCCAATCATCCATTTCAGGTGGAACAACCGATAATCAACAAGAAACTGACGGGGAAGATGAATTTTCATTCCTTACCAATAAAAATGAAAAAACAAAAGTCCCTCAAGAAGTTATTGTAACACACAATCACTTTTTTGGTACAGATAAAGATGGACGTGATATCTTTTCGATGTTAGTAGCCGGAGCCAAAACGAGTCTTTTACCGGGTCTGTTTGCCTGTTTGGTTGCCTTAGGACTTGGCATTCCTCTTGGTTTAGTGGGCGGATATTACGGTGGACGCTGGGCAGAACTTATCCGTTTTATAAATAGTCTTATTCTTTCGTTTCCACGGTTTGTATTAATTCTTGTTGTCATTTGTGCTATTGAACCGAATGTGTATTATGTTATGATAGTACTAGGACTTACCATTGTTCCCAGAGTATCTGAATTGATACGTACCCGGGTCCATACCTTATCAAATATGGGATTTGTATTAGCAGCAAAAGAAAGTGGCTTATCTGATTTCAAAATAATGGCCAGACATCTCTTTTGGTACCAGAACAGGACTGTATTTTTTATCCAGGCATCTTTGATTATGGCAGAGTCCATATTGGTTGAAACCACATTGAGTTATCTCCAGTTTGGCGTTAAGCCACCAGACATATCCTGGGGAAATATTATCGAGGGTAGTCGTCTGGCTTTCTTTAGTGAATATTACTGGATTACCTTTTTCCCTGCTGTTGCTATTGTTATTTCAATTCTCGGTTTTTTCTATTTAGGTGATGGACTTAACGCAAGGCTCGCATATCGTGAACGCAGATAACAGTAATACTCCGGTTACCCCGCTTCTTTCCATCAGGGATCTCTCCGTTAATTTCGGTGAAGGCTCACATTTATCCAAAGCTGTTATTGATCTCAATATGGAAGTAAGACCCGGTGAAATAGTAGGTCTTATTGGCGAATCAGGCAGTGGAAAAACCACTTCCGCCCATGCTATTTTAGGTATACTGGACGGTTTACCTGGTGTATGTTCCGGAGAAGCCGAATTTAACGGCCACCCCCTTCTTCCTTCTATGAACAAGTATGTGAAAATAAGCGGCAATAAAATCAAAAAACAGAATACGGCATTCCAGAAAAAACAGTTTACCATGATGCACCCCTTATTGGGGCGGAAGATTGCAGCAATTTTTCAGGAACCCAAATCTGCACTAAATCCTTATTTATCCATTAAAGAACATCTGCTGGAATCCATCAGTCGAAGTGGTAAAAAAATTAAATCTCCTGAATCTTTTGGCAAAGATATACTTTCCCAGGTTGGCATTGTGGATTGTAACAATGTTTGGAACCAATATCCTCATCAACTAAGTGGAGGTATGGCACAACGAGTAATGATTGCCATGGCCCTTAGTTGTAGTCCTAAACTTATTATTGCAGATGAGCCTACTACAGCACTTGATGTCACTACCCAAGCAAAATTATTAGAATTGCTACTTAAATTCCAAAAAGAAATGGATCTTAGCATACTCATTATTTCTCATGATATTGGCGTTATACGAGAGGTCGCAAACAGAGTTTATGTCATGTATAAGGGTAAAATTGTTGAAGAAGGTAATATCATGCAGATTATCAATGCTCCCCAGGCACCCTATACCCAAAAGCTTCTTCAGGCTTTTTATAATCTTGCAGGAGAAGTATAAAACATGTACCTAAAAACAGAGGATATTTGATTTGGCGCTTATTAAGGCAAAAAACCTAATAAAGACCTTTAAACTAGGTGAATCTGAATTCCGTGCGGTCAATGATGTTTCTATCAACATAGAACAGGGGGAAACCTATGGCTTGGTTGGTGAAAGCGCTTGTGGTAAATCAACCATTGCCCTTTCAATTCTGGCCTTGCAATCTGTTGACAGTGGTGTTGTGGAGTTTGACGGGGTAAATATTCTTACTATGCAAAAGAAAATACGCCGATCCTTAAGGCGAAATATCCGTATGCTTTTCCAAAACCCTGAAGCGGTTCTAAACAGTGGGATGACGCTTCAGCAGGTACTCATGGAGGAACTCGAAAAAGAAAAGAAACTTTCTAAAAAAGAAAAGATTACCTTAATGCATGAAACAATCGGACAAGTTGGACTTAGTGATCTACACCTTGCACGTTTCCCTGCTGGACTCAGTACCGGAGAGAAACAACGCGCAGCCATTGCCAGGGCAATTATCACCAGACCAAAATTCCTTATTTGTGATGAGCCGGTTGCCAGTCTGGATCTCTCTCTCAAATCAGGGATCATTGACCTGTTGATGGACTTGCAAAAGAGACTTGGTCTTACCTATTTATACATATCCCACAATCTTGCTCTTGTCCGTAAAATGGCCCATAAAATAGGTATTATGTACATGGGAAATCTGGTGGAAGAAGCTCCAGCCCAGACATTCAGTGTTTTTCGGGTACTTCATCCCTATTCGAAACTCCTACTAGCTTCTGTTCCCAGTACCTACCCCGACGAATATCAAAAAATTCTCACCAAGTATCCGGATGTTAAGGATCTTCCTTCCAAACTACCCAATGGTTTTAAACAGCGGTATCATGACATTTTAAAAGATTATCCTGATGTAGAACCTACCAGACTGCCTGGGGGATGCCCCTTCAGAAATCGTTGCCCTTTTTATTTTCAAAACCCACTAAAAGATTGTGAAACAACTATGCCTAGCCTTCGGGACCACGGTGATGGAAGAAAAGCCGCATGCCACCAGATAAAAGGCTTGGTGTACAAGGGTATGCGTACTACTGCAGTCTAAATTACCTGTTTTTGGTACCAATCACTATTTCGGTTGCAGACCGTTTACTATCACC
This sequence comes from Fibrobacteria bacterium, assembly GCA_015232855.1. GTDB lineage: Bacteria > Fibrobacterota > Fibrobacteria > UBA11236 > JADFYW01 > JADFYW01. Next base: position 25,018 of record JADFYW010000011.1, on the reverse strand, counting down.
TCATGTAACAAACCATTAGATGCAATAGCATTACCGGTTAACAAGCTATCTTCTCCATTAAAATCTGAAAATCGGCCACCGGCTTCAAAGAGAATAATACTCATAGGAGCAATGTCCCAAATTGAAACAATAGGATCAACCATTGCTTCTGCCCGTCCAGAAGCAACGAGGAAATAGCCATAACAATCACCCCATCCCCGGTGTAGTCGGGCTTGCTTACGTAACAACTTCCATGCCTCTCCATAACCTCTTGTTTCCATTGTAGTAGCGGAACCATCTAATAATAATGCTCCAGAAATTCTCCTTTCCGAAGAAACCCGACAATCAACACTATCAACTGAACAGCCCCCCCCTTTTAGTGCACACATACAATGATTCAATGCCGGCAGCTGAATAAGGCCCAATACCGGTTTTTTATCTTTGAGTAAGGCAATCAGCGTTCCAAACAAAGGAACACCATGAATAAATGCTTTGGTGCCATCAATAGGATCTATTACCCATTGGAAAGACTTACTTCCCGCTTGCTCTCCAAACTCTTCTCCTATAATGCCATAATCAGGTGTTTCCTTCTCAATGATACCACGAATGAGCTCTTCAGCTTTTTTATCTGCAACCGTAACAGGGGTTTCATCTATTTTATATTCTACCTGAATATCCGATTGAAAATAGGGCATAATAAGTTTAGAAGCTTCAGTAGCCATATATTTAGCCAAGGTTAATTCTTCCTGGTATTGCTTCATTTTCTAAATTTCCATTTCAATCCTGAGCGATGTCATCTTTAATAAGTAAACATCAGATTTTTTGAGTAATTATTTCTTTAATTTTTCTGCTCGCATAGGCGCTCAAACAATAAGCGTTAAGACCATACCAAAACTAATCCTCTACCTCAGCAATCAACTTGGGCCGGAACCTCAAATAATCACCTGATGTCAGGTGGTATTCAACACCATCCAATTTTCCAAAATAACCATTGGTATTAAAAAGAGAATGTAAATGTCCAAATACGACATGTTTAGCACCCGCACTCTCAAAAAGAGCCGAAGCTCTGGATGGATTCAGTTTATGATCAAGAGGAGGGAAATGACATAAGCCGATTTTCAGCACATCATCACTCTTTGGAAGTGTCTTTATGGACAATTTCAGCCTTTCCAGCTCACGGTTATATATTTTTTCCTGCTGTTCCAACTTTTCGCCCTTTTTTTTCTCTTGTATCCTACATTTCCTTGGGTCCCAGTCAACAATATCATCACAGTTATATTCTTCCGTATCCCAAAGCCGGGTACCAAAAAAAACAACTTTTCCCATTTGAACACAATTATTGTGAACCATATTCAATGAAGATGGTAATTGATACTTCATTTTTCTGGTAGATGACCACCAAAAATCATGATTTCCCCTTACAATCACCTTTTTCCCTGGAAGACAATGCAGCCAGTGGAGATCATCAATTGCTTGTTCCACCTTTTTTGCCCAACTGATATCCCCAGTAATAATCACAATGTCATCTTTAGACACCAGTCGTTCCCAGAACATCTGTATTTTTCGAAAATGATCAATCCAGACATCTCCAAAACAGTTCATTACTTTATCAGGAACAGAAAAGGCAAGATGCGGATCAGAAAGGGCAAATATTTTCATGCTGCCAAGAAACTATTAAAGTATGCCAGAAGAATCAAAAAAAAAGCGGCACTGAAATCAGAAACCAACAAATGAACTTGATTAAGGGTAGAAATGAAGAATTGGTTTCCTGAAATCAGTCAGCCGCTTAAAAAGCGCTTAGCATATTTAATATCATCTGAGTACTCTGAACAGACTCCCAATGGGGTACCTATTCAGAGCAAACTACAGTTTGGTCATTCAGAAGGATACCGAAGAAAAGCTGGAGTCTCATAGTCAATATCAGCTCCCCCCGGGCTATAGGCGCCATGAGAAGAGGGATCAAAAGAAGAAATTCTTGAAGACTTATCAGCTGCTTTCTTGATTTGAGCTTTTTCAGGCCTTTCTACAGCAGGATTACTGGAAGGATGTTGTTCCTGGACCGCTCTTACTACTTCGGCAGCTACAGGTTCGTCTTGCTCTAAAGTATGGGCTTTTAATTCAGGCTGATTCGAGCCAAAATTTATCCCCGTACTCTCTGCTGTTGATTGAACTGGAGGACCTTGACGAAAGTGCTCATGCTGGTGTTGCTTTATATCTGATTCAGTAATCCGGGATAGTCTTTGATCCACTGAAGAATCAGGTTTTAAGTCCCTGCTTTCCAATTTTGGAATCCGCGAGTTTTTTTCACCAAACCCGGTCGCAATCACCGTTATACACACCTCGTCCTTCAACTGAGGATCAATAACCGTACCAAAAATAATATTAGCGTTATTTCCCGTACCTACAGCTTCATAGATATAATTCATAGCATCATTTACTTCAAGCATACCAAGATCCTCGCCACCAGCGATATTAACCAGTACACCACCAGCCCCGCTTATGGACACATCATCAAGTAACGGAGAATGAATTGCCCGATCTGCAGCTTCTACAGCACGATTTTCGCCAGCGCCCAGGCCAGATCCCATAAGAGCATCGCCACCCTGTTTCATAATCGCTTTGACATCCGCAAAATCTACCTGGATGTCACCATGGCGCAGAATTATCTCGGATATTCCCCTGGTAGCACTCGTGAGTACCTGATCAGCCATTTTAAACGCATCACGAAAAGTAGTCGTCTTTTCAATTATGCTGAGTAACTTTTGGTTGGGAATAACAATAATGGTATCTACAATACTCCGCAAAGCATCAAGCCCTGCAGTTGCATTACGATCCCTTACGGGCCCTTCAAAAGCAAAAGGTTTGGTAACAACTCCAACGCTCAATATATCAAGCTCCCGGGCAATTTCTGCAACCACTGGCGCAGCCCCGGTACCGGTACCGCCTCCCATGCCTGCAGTTATAAAAACCATATCGGAACCTTCTAACTGAGCACGAAGCTTGTCTTTATCCTCTTCCATGGCTTTCATACCAATCTGAGGATTAGCACCAGCTCCAAGCCCTCCGGTTATTTTCTCACCGATTTGAAGCCGGACATGAGCCATATTATTGTCTAAAGCCATGGCATCGGTATTTACCGCTATAAACTCTACTCCGTCCATACCAGTCTGGACCATACGGTTTACCGCATTGCCCCCTGCACCGCCTACACCTACTACTTTCATTTTGGCGACGGTGTTAAATGTGTCATCTATGGCAAACTGCATTCTACCCTCCTTATGTTATCATTATTCAGTTCATTTTGAGAAAGACTTTGCAATCAGCCGAAGGCATTACAGCGGAAGTGCTACTAGGGAAATAGTTCTTCCCGGCTCCTAACATGATATAATTGCCCATAACTGATAAAATGTATTCTGTAAAAGCCCCACGCAACTAATAAAAGAATTATTTACGGGGATTTTCTCTGCTACTGTTTCAAATTTCATTTCTGTTAATTGTTTTATCTTATTATTTCTTTTGCCTATACATACTGCTTTACCCAGTTAGACATTTTCCGGATAATTTCCCTGAACTTGTCAGTCCCTTCTTTATATGGCTTTTCTGAACCCGATTGTTCCCTTTGCATGCATCCATACTGTAATAGCCCCACTCCCGTAGCATGGATAGGCGTAGAAGCGCATTCAATCAAACCTCCAAAAGAATGGGGTACGCCGAGTTTTACCGGCATATTGAATATTTCTTCACCCAGTTCAGCCGCCCCATGCATCAGTGATCCGCCACCGGTAAGGACAATTCCTGCACCCAGAGTATCCACAAGTTTAGTCTTGCGAAGTTCAGCCAATACCAGGTTGAATATTTCACGCATCCGGGGCTCAATTATAGATGCCAATACGGCTCTGCTAACTTCTCGCTGCTCTCTGCCACCTACCCCGGGCACAACGATATATTCTGATTTTTCGAGGCCCGTTCTCAGGCAAGTTCCATGGGAACGTTTTATTTCCTCAGCCCTTTCAAGAGGAGTACGGATACCAATAGCCACGTCACTGGTTACATTTTTCCCTCCCAGACCAATACTTGCGGTATGCCGGATACTATCATCGATAAATACAGCCATATCAGTAGTACCGCCACCCATATCAACCAAAACAACCCCTAGCTCTTTTTCATCATCTTCCAGAGTTGAATAAGCTGATGCTAAAGGTTCTAAAACGATATCCGCTACTTTAAGACCGGCTTTTTCTACACTTTTATAAATATTTTGGGCAGAAGTTACCGCTCCCGTAACAATATGCACATCGGCCTCCAGTCTTACCGCCGACATACCTACCGGATCTTTTATCCCTGCCTGATCATCCACAATAAATTCCTGAGGAATCACATGCAACATTTCACGATCCATAGGAATAGCCACTGCCCTGGCAGCCTCGATTACCCTTGCAACGTCCTGCTGAGTTATCTCATTATCAGTACGATATACCGCAATGACCCCCCTGCTATTCAGAGAACGTATATGGTCTCCGGCTATGCCCACATACACATCTTCCACATCTACTCCAGCCATGAGTTGCGCATCTTCAATGGCACTGCGAATGGAGCGAACTGTTTTATCTATATTTACAACCACTCCTTTGCGCAGACCTTCGCTTGGACTGGTCCCAACTCCCAGTATTTTTAACTTACCATTTTCATCTGTCTCTCCAATAAGTACACCAATCTTTGTGGTGCCAATATCAAGACCCATGACCGGATTATTCATTTCTGCCTCCTTTAGTGTTCATCCCTTTAATCTCTATAAATAAGCTTCCCATAACCGATATTCCGGTCAGAATGTGATTAACTGACATACGCATACCCCGGTACACGTAAATCAATTGTGTGTCCTTTTTGAAAATGCCCACAATGCTGGTTAAGGAGTAGTCTCCATAATTCCAGTGTTTCTTCGGGGTCTTCTTCCAGGGATACCATAAATTTGAAATAATTATCGCTTGAATAGATGGCGATATTGTTACCACCTACACATTTTACTTGTGAAATAGTGTGATAAATCCCCGGAAAATCTTCCCGCGCCGTTTTGAGAAAAGCTCCCAATAAAGGAAGGGTTCCTTCGGATTTTTTGGGAAGTGTTTCCACTACAGGTAAATCACCCGTATAGAGTTCGACTCCTGGCAGCCATTGGCCATTATCACTAATGCCCTTCCAGTTATACGCCTTTTTGCCGGTTTTAATGTAGCTTATCGCCAGAGGTGCTTTTTCTTTTATAATAACCAGAAGCGTTGAAGGATAGCGTCGTTTAATGGATACCTCTTCCACCCAACGATGTTTCATTAATCTTGTTTCCTGGGAATCCAGAGCAAGATCAAACAGATTTGTTCCCAGTTCAAGTTTAAGATTTACTAAGATATCTTCCCGTGTTAGGTGATGGTTACCTTCACAAACAATTTCGCGTAAAATAAAGAAACTATTATCCTGATAATATCGGTAAAAACCTGCTGCCGCTGCCCCGATACATACCGTAACCAATCCAACTCCTAGCACCAGCTTCAAAACTACCGTAGATTTTGTTACCAGGCGAGAAAAAATGATTCGGCTGCCTTTACTTTTTTTTACACAGGCATTTACCTTCCCTTTCTTTTTTAATTTCTTTGGATTTAATCGGTTATTAAGAGAGTAATAATTCATATTTTAATTACCCCTTCTTTCAGGGTATTCATCACTGCTTTTCCGAGTTTCCATACATCCCCTGCACCCATGGTTACCAAAGTATCACCCGGCTGAAGTCGAGATGAAATTTCATCCATCCAGACACTCTTATCCGGGAGATAATAGATGCTTTCATGACCAAATGCTTTAGCACTGTCAGCAATAAGATAACCATCTACGCCTTCTATAGGTTTTTCTCGTGCTGCATATACGGGTAACACAAAGAGGACATCACAGGCTTGTAATGCACTGGCAAAACTTTTAGCGTGTTGTTTGGTGCGGCTGAAAAGATGTGGCTGAAATACAACAACCAGTCTTTCGCCTTTAATTTGGTCCATTGCCTCAAGGCTCGCACTTACTTCAGCAGGATGGTGCGCATAATCATCATAAATTGAAACTCCATTTGTATTGCCTACCAACTCCATACGTCTACGGACCCCGTTGAAATTGTCCAGCCCCTGTACAATGGTTTCTGGAGCAAGTCCCAATGCATGAGATATCGCAAATGCACCCAGGGCATTACTGATATTATGGTGTCCAGAAAGGGAAAGATTGACACGGAAACAACCTGCGGCACACTCAATATCAAAAATACCAGCAGTTGTATTATCTACTGGCTCCACAGCCCGATAATCAGCCTCTTTGGTAAATCCAAAGCTAATGAACATTCCTTTGGTTGCTTCACGCAACCTGGCTTTAATAGATATTACACCTGGATCATCATTATTGACCGCAACTATCCCACAAAAGGGAGTCCGCCGGGTATATTCCACAAAGGCATCTTTTACTTTTTCAAGACTTCCATAACAATCAAGATGGTCGTCATCAATATTATTGATAATTGTAAATGTCGGATACATTGAAAGAAAGGAGTGATCATACTCATCAGCCTCTGCAATGAGGTAATCCCCTTTACCGGCAATAGCGCCAGATATAGCTCCCTGGGCTGCTCCACCTCCAATAACGGTCGGTTCCAGACCAGCTGTTTGCCAGATAGAACTCAACATGAAGGTTGTAGTTGTTTTACCATGTGAGCCGCTCACAGCAAGAGTCCACTTCTTTTTCATGATTTCTGCTAATGCTTCAGCCCGTTTCGCTGTAGGAATACCCCGTTTTCTGGCTGCAACAAGTTCAGGATTATCATTTTTTACCGCAGATGAATATATGACAACATCCGCACCGGAATCCTGTCCTTCTTTATGGCCTTTCATAACCATTATCCCCAGTGAAGCAAGGTAGTCGGTCATTTCTGATTTTTCCATATCTGACCCGGTTACCACAAACCCCTGCTGATACATTACTTCAGCCATTGCACTCATACCGGCTCCTCCAATACCGATAAAATGGACCTTTTTAAAACCAGTAAATGGTTTCATACCCCTATCCTTTGTTTGGCCATTGCCCGATGGAAAGTTTCCCTTGTTTGATTCCGGGCCGTCGCAGGAGACTCCAGCTTATTCCCCGAAATATTTAACATTACACCCGATAAAAACATCATCATGCAAAGAGCCGTCCCCCCATAAGAAACAAAGGGAAGCGGTTGCCCGGTGGTAGGAAAAAACCCGGCACATACACCAATATGCATAATAACGGTAATTGCTATAGAAACCACAATCCCTACTGCAGCCAAACTGCCAAAACGATCTTCACAATTATAAGCTATGCGTATTCCTCTCCAAATAACCAGGCCAAAAAGCAGCAAACAGGCAAGGGTTCCAACCAGACCAAGTTCCTCGCCCAATATACTGAATATGGTATCGGTAAAAGGCATAGGCAAATACCCAAGTTTTTGAGTGCCCGCTCCCAGGCCTGTTCCAAAAATTCCACCGTTACCCAAGCTAATAAGTGCCTGTACCGACTGGTATGAACTGGCAACATTCTCGCCTGGCCGAATAAACGCCATAACTCTCTGTAACCGATATGGGCTGCTTATCATCAAATAAGCCAATACCGGCACTAACCCAACCCCAATCAAAGCCATATGGGACAATCGGGCCCCCCCGATAAATATCAATGCAATACTGATGCACAAGATAATAGCTGCAGAGCTATAATCAGGCTGTAGTAAAACCAGTAGAAAAATAAGCCCTGACATAACCATTGCTGCCAACAAGCCTTTTTTAAATTGATGCATATATGTTTCTTTTTCTGTGAGAAACCGGGCCATAAAAAATATCAGCGCCACTTTAGCAAGTTCTGAAGGTTGAAGGCCAAAACTGGCAATAGATATCCAACGCTTGGCTCCATGTACTCCTGAAATTTGGGAAGACGTAACCAAAAAAATAAGCAAGCCAACAACAATAAACAAAAGGGGTCTTGCAAATTTTTTCCAATGTCTGAAATCAATAAAAATGCCTAGCAAAAGGGCTATTGCGGCAATGACAATCTTTTTAAGATGATTTACCAGAAAAAAAGTATCGGGCAATCCCCGGCTGGAAGCATATTCTCCCGAAGAACTATAAATAATTACTATTCCCAACCCCACAAGGGCCAGTACACATCCAAGATAGATAGTATCAAAGTGAAAACCATCGCGGCTCTTTTTTAATTCTCGTTTAGCCATTGTTTTTTTTCTCCAGATAGCTAATTACTTTTTCCAGGTGCATGCCACGTGAACCTTTAACCAATACGGCATCACCCTGCTCCAAATAGAGCCCAAGTGCTCGATTCAATCCACTCAATGTTGCATAATTACGTGCCCGATCCACCGGCATACCTGCCTGTTTGGCCCCTTCCACCGTTTCCTTTGATAATGTTCCCAGGCAAAACAGAGCATCCACATGATTTTTGGTAATCTCTGCGCCCAGCCCCCTGTGCAATAATTTTTCTTTTCCACCCAGCTCAAGCATATCACCAAGTACTGCTACCCGGCGTCCTCGTATTTTTGAAGACCCGAGCACCTTGAGAGCACTGGACACTGATGAGGGGTTTGCATTATAACAATCGTTATAGACAAGAACCCGTTTCAGTTTGTTAATTTCCATGCGCATACCGCTGGACGTAAACTGTTTAAGGCTCGCAGCCATTTTTTTTAATGACAAGCCCAACTCCCGCCCAACCGCAATGGCAAGCAATGCGTTTATAATATTATGGTCACCAGGTACTGGAAGCGAAAATTGAACACCTGATACACGGAAGACGGGACAACCGTCATGTCCGGTGGAAATATTTCGTGCTCTGATATCCCCGGCATGAATACCACAACTAAGCACCCGGTAAGCCCGGGAAGAAGAAAGCCCCGCCAGAAAAGGATCATCTCCATTTACAACCAAGAGTCCTTTACCTGGAAAGCCTTTAGTGATCGAACTTTTTTCACGCAATACACCTGTGAGCGTTTTAAAATGTTCAATATGACTGTACCCAATAGATGTAATAACGGCAATATCCGCCGCAGTTGTTTGAGCCAGGGGTTTGATTTCGCCAGGATGATTTGATCCCATTTCAATCACCGCATATTTATGATGACTCTCCAAACGGAAAAGCGTGAATGGTACACCAAACTGATTATTGAAATTGCCCTTGGTTGCAAGTACCGGGCCCCCTACAGAAAGAACTGCTGCGAGCATATCTTTTGTAGTTGTTTTACCATTGGAACCAGTCACTGCCACTTTTGGTATTGTAAACAATTGACTATATACTTTCCCAAGCTGCATCAGTGCCGCTGAACTGTCCCGAACCGGAATATAGGCATGTTGACTCCGACCATATTTCTGATGCCAGCTGCGGTTAACCACTGCAGCTATTGCCCCTTTATCAAAACAGGTGTTCACATAGCCATGACCGTCAAAACGGTCTCCGGCAATAGCCCAAAATACTTGTCCCTTCTGAATATTACGGGAATTAGTACAAATAGACACCTGAGCATCAGGATCCACTGAGCCACCTTTCAGAGGTGCTTTCAACATATGTGCCATTTGTTTAATACCGATTTCCAAAAGTTATCCTTATTTCCAATTTTCTATTTCCAAATTGCTCGCTCTTCTTCCGCATTAGTTACACATTCACGGTGAAGAGCCTCTAAACTTCTTATCTTAGCCGTTGCCTTCCTTTTTGCAGAAGTGGGAACCGGCAGTACCTGGATTTTGTCTTTCGAATTTTCACCGCATCTGTCAGTAAAATCCAGCTTATGCAGCCATATTCGTTCCTGTTCATCCAAAAACGCCAGAACATTCTTTAGTTTTCGACGGAGAGGCATACCCATTGCCATACGAACAATTTTGCCCTTGAAAAAGACATTTATAAAAGGACTCCTGGATTCGTCGTCCCTTTTTAATGTTGTTGTTTGCCCCACACTATGCATAACTTTGCTCCTTTATCCAGTGTTCGATTTGTTCCCTGTCGCTGAAATGTATTTTCTCTGTTCCCAAAATCTGGTAATCTTCGTGACCTTTACCAGCTATCACTACACAATCCCCTTTACTGATTCTTTTCAACGCTTCTCGAATAGCAAGTGCCCTGTCAGGGACTACACGAACTTCTGCAGGAGAACCAATCCCCTTCAGAATATCGTTAATTATAGAATCAGCTTCTTCTGTTCGCGGATTATCACTTGTAATAACAACAAAGTCACTGTTTGTTTCTGCGGCTTTTGCCATAAGCGGCCTTTTCGTTTTATCACGATCTCCACCACAGCCAAACACACACCCCAGTTGTCCTGGAGTGAGATTACGTATGCTTTTTAATACACGGTCGAGGGCGTCCGGTGTATGAGCATAATCAACTACTGCAATACCGCCACCAGGCAACTGCAGCGCTTCGATACGTCCAGGAACTTTAACCTGTTGAATACCTGATGCGATGTCATCAACATTGACATCCAGAGATAAACCCAAGCTGACAGCCGCAATCAGATTTTCCAAATTAAAACGACCGATTAATTCGGAATCAAAGGCCATGACCTTGTCTTCATAACGCAGGGTGAAAGTGGTTTTTTCAAGGCTTGAAGATTCTTTTACAAGAACACATTCAGCATCATTTTCTGAGTTGCAGCTGAAACGGATCACAGGACAAGACAACTCACCTGCCAAACGCCATCCATAATCATTATCCATATTAACAATTGCCACACCATCTTCTGAAAGATAGTGAGTGAATAATTTCTTTTTACAGCTGAAATAATTCTCGAAGTCTTTATGATAATCAAGGTGGTCCTGGGTAAGGTTGGTAAAAATTGCCCGCTTAAAACAAAAAGCCCCTGTCCGGTCCTGGCTGAGAGCATGAGAAGAAACTTCCATCACTAACGTATCACAGCCTTTTCGTACCCCTTCGCTTGCAAGCCTGCATAATTCCACAGCATCAGGCGTTGTAAGTTCGGTGGGATAAAAGGTATCATTAATGTAATTGCCAATAGTTCCCAGCGTAATGACCTTCCGCCCAGATTCTTTTAATATGGATGAAACCAAACTGGCCACCGTTGTTTTGCCATTAGTACCCGTTACAGCAAAACATTCCAATTGTTTGAGTGGTTGACCAAAAAACACATTAGCAATTGCAGAGGCTTTCCCTCTAAGGTCATCAACATAATAAACATCTTTACGGTTTTCCTGTTCTGCCGCATCTGTCAGAACCAGAGCAGCCCCGTTGTTTTTTGCATCACTAATGAATCGGGCACCATCATCGTTTGTTCCCTGCATTGCAATAAACAGAGAACCCGGAACAATTTTCCGCGAATCCAACTGCACATCGGATATCTCAAGATCAGCTAACAACGGTAGTTCAAGCCCTGATTCATGTAAAAGCCTGGATACTAACATACCGGTTTCCTGGTGGGTAAATTGTGGTTGGTGAACCCCAGAGTTTTATTGAATAGCTGTTGTGGCATTGTAGATGTTTCCATGTTTATTTTTTATCGTTTTCATTCCACTTAAGGGTAAGACGACATACGTTTCCTTTTTTTACTTTCACACCCGGTGCCGGACTCTGTTTTACCACCTGTCCAACCCCCTTATATCTGACTTGTACATCCATAAAACGCAACTGGGAAAGTGCATTCCGTAAAGAAATTCCCCGCAAATCAGGCATTCTTCCATCATGCCGCAATTCATGGACAGCGAGTTTTGTTCGATCTTCTTTTGTCTCGTTTTGTGAGTCTCCCCATGATGAAAACTCTTCTGAGAAGATCCCAGCCAGCTTCATTTTAGGAGTTTTGCTGTTGGTATTATTTACCTGCTCTTTTATTTGTTTTGATCCCAGCGCTAACCGGCTGCCCTTAAAAGTGATAATTCTGTCCATAATTTCTTTAAACACCGGTCCCGCACTTGCACCACCATATTTATCTATTTCCGGTTCATCGATAAGGACCAGACAGACATACTCAGGTTTATCTGCAGGTACCATTCCTACAAAAGAAGAATGGAAGCGACCCTTCATGTACTCGCCTGTTTCTTTGTTTATCTTTTCAACAGTACCGGTTTTACCCGCAATGGAATACTTGTCTGTTTTAATGCTTTCTGCAGTACCATAATCAACCACCGCAGTCAACATCTTCCGAAGTTTGGCCGAAGTAGCTTCAGAGATAACACGACGAATCTGCCTTGGTTCAACCTTTTCCGAATGATTGTTCTTTCTATCAGTTTTTTCAAGAATAATACGGGGTTTCATAAGTACCCCCCCATTTGCAACAGCGGCACATGCCATCACCACCTGTAATGGGGTAGTACTGATTTCCTGTCCCCATGCAAGTGTCACCTGTGAACGCCCACTCCAGTTTTTCACTTTTTTCAGGTAGCCACCCTCTTCAGCAGGAAGAGGTACACCTGTTTTCATGCCAAAACCAAACGAGCGAATATACTGGTAAAAATTTTGAGGTGATAGCATAAGAGACGCTTTAACCATACACACATTACTTGAATATGCAAGAGCCTGGGTAAAACTTATACGGCCCCGGGCACGAGTATCTTTTACAACAGCACCATTAATATGATATTCACCATTTTCGGCAAACAAGGTGTCAAACGGCCCAAGCTTATTTTCTTCCAGAGCCGCAGCTGTTGTTACTATTTTAAAAGTAGATCCGGGTTCATATACTTTGGATATTGCAGAATTACGCCAACCTTTCATATCTTCCGGACTTCGTCGATTGGGATTATAAAAGGGGTAACTAGCCATGGCCAATATATCACCGGTCTGAGGTTTCACAAGGATTACCGTTCCACCACGCGCAGATACTTTTTTCACTCCTCGCTCCAGAGCCTGTTCTGCGATTCTCTGAAAATCAATGTCCAGAGTAGTTTTCAAATCCACCCCGTCTATCGGCTCTTTTCTTTCTTCCTGAAGACCCGGATGATAATGTCGACTTACATCATATCGTGCATACGTCCATCCATCCACACCCCTTAACACCTTATCTTGATCATATTCCAATCCAAGCATACCGTAACCGTCTCGACCAATATTTCCCAATACCTGCCCGGCAAGGTGGCCAAAAGGGGCTACTCTTTTCAACTTACGAACACGTTCATTACGCTTTCTTGAATTTCCGCCGGGAAAAGACAGTTCCACACTTGCATTTGCAACCAGTTTTTCCCCATGACGATCAAAAATTTCTCCTCGCCTCGGCTGAATGATGTTACGCCGGATAGACTGTTTGCGGGCCATTTTGGCATATTCATCTTTTTGTAATACTTGTACATGAAATACCCGGGCAGCCATACCAACCCATACCAGGGCCAGCACAAATCCTAATGTCAGTATTCTTTTATTATGCATGCCCGAAAGTGATTATCGTTAATGTTAAATCAGTTCTATTTTAAAAATTGGTGTTTGTAGATTATCTTAGATTCATTCTATTAAAGGGTGTGCTTATCTCTCTTCCGATTCTATAAATTCCGGTACTCCCGCATAAACCAGGCCATAATCATCCCGGGCAAGCTTCTCAAGCCTTTTGTAGTCTTTTAACCATTTGGTATCGATCATGATATTGGCAATATCACTTTTTACTTTTTCCAGCTGAACACACAGAGCGCGGTTTTGTTTTGTCAGTCGCACATACTCATTCTGCTTCCATACCTGCACCACAAATAAACCGGCCAAAGCCATAATAACCAGAACAAAGAAAAGAATGCCTCGAAGTTTTATGTCCATTTTCTTATTCCCGGTATTTTCCTTTTTGAGAATTACTTACGTTTTGGCTGCTTTCAATTTTCTCCATGATCCGTAATTTTGCGCTACGAGCCCGTCGGTTATTTTTCACTTCTTCAAGGGCGGGCACTAATGGTTTCTTACATACTTTTTTTAGGAGGCGGTGATTGCCGCCACACATACAAACCGGAGATCGGGGATCACATATGCATGCCTTTGTATAGCGGCCAAAAGCACGTTTTACCCGCCGGTCTTCAACAGAATGATAACTCAGTACACAAATGCGGCCTCCCGGACGAATAACCTTTACTGCTCCGTCAATACCCTTATCAATTTCTTCCAATTCCTCGTTCACTTCCATTCGAATGGCCTGAAAAATTCGTGCTAACAGGGCAGGGCTTCCATTTTTAATTACCTGGGAAAGAGCCTGTCTTATATCGGATACATTGGTTGAAATACTTATCTGCGTTTTAAGAGCATGGGCAAGAGTGCGAGATCGTTTTAAATCGGAATTGTAACGAAGCACAGATGCAAGTTCCTCCTCAGAAACCGTTTCAAGATACTCACGGGCATCTATGCCCTCATCCTGGTTCATTCGCATGTCAAGTGCTCCATTACCGGCATGGGTAAATCCCCTGGACCCGGCATCGAGCTGATGAGAACTGACTCCCAAATCAAGAAGAAGGCCATCCAGAGAGTTCATATCAACAGCCTCGGCAATACCTGAGAAGGGCCGATGCAGCAACTCAAGTCGTGACTCTGTCGCGAACCGATTTCGGCAATGTTGTATTGCATCATTGTCTCTGTCCATGCCTGTCAACTTCCCCTTAACACTAAGCTCTTGTAAAATGTATGCTGTATGACCACCGCCACCTAAGGTACCATCAAGATAGGCGCCATCCCGGTTGGTTACCATGTATCGGATAACCTCCGGAACCATCACAGGAATATGGTAGTCCATAACTCAAGAATCCACTCCGTTATTGTAAAAACATGCATCAAAATCCAGTTCATCGTTATCTTCAAAATTCATCATGTTTTTGTAGGCTTCTGGAGACCACAACCTGATACGGGCACCATCTCCTGCAAAGGTGATTTCCTTGCCAATACCAGCATAGGTCATGAGCTCAGAAGAAAGACTTAATCGATTTTGTCCATCAAGTTCTGACAACTTTGCCATGGAGGTAACCTTCATGACAAATCGATTTCCCTCTTTGCTTTTTTTTGAAAGTGGTTCAAGCTCTTCAGTAACATACCGGTTCCATTCCTGTACAGGCCTAAGCGCAAGGGATTTGTCGGCAAAAATGGTGACAATAACTTTCCCGCCCGCTTCAAGAGGTAACTGTCTGCGCAATTCACGGGGAAGACTTGTGCGTCCTTTATTATCCACCGAAACGGTTGCTGTTCCTATAAAACCAGTTAATTCCATATCACATTTCTCTATATCTTTCCACAATCACCCTAAAACTACCACATTTACCCACATTGTTGCAATGTTTTTTATTAAAAAAAATCACTTTTTTTTATATAATGGTATGATAATATTAGATACCCATGATATTGTATCTATAAAACCAGGAGACGCTACATGTATGGTGTCCGTATGTGCAGTTGTTTTAGCTACGTCATTTTTTCAAATCGAAAATTAACCTTATAAGCATAATGACGAAATTAATTCGAAAGTTACTTAAAAAACTACCTGTGAAATCACTGATATTGACCCAAAAAGTTTATGCGAAACAACCGGTATGTGTACAACGAGAAAACAAGCTTCTGCCTAAAAAGAGCCTGATTTCAGAAAGTAAAGTTGTTCCTTATAAATATCACGATCTACCTTGCTGTTGGCTTGATTGTAATTAACCAATGCTCTAAAATACATTGATTCTTTCCCTTTTAGCCCCATTACAGATATAAATTTATCCACAAATTTAGAGGTCACAGCCCTGCCAGTAAGTACTTCGCGAAAATATGAACGGCTATTTGGGAGACCAAGAAGCCGACAGAAGTGGGATTTTGAAAATTCACTCTCAATAGTGTTCCGGTTATACTGATAATCCTTGAGGAACTTACGAAAATTAGAATAGCCAAATATGTCTGCATATTTATGATTCATAGTAAACGGAAAATAATAATCTAAACAGAAATCAAATGTGCATTTTTTGTAGAACCATTTTAACGATGCGGAGTTTGTCCAATTTAGGGAAAAACGCTGTTTTTGAGTCTATTACACATATTCGAAAGTTTTAATCCCAAATCAATAGGCTTTTTACAGATATTTTTCAATGGTTGATAGACTGAGCTCTCTTGTTTAATTTTTCGGTATGCTGGGATTAAATCTTATTGATCTGCTTGTACTGGCAGTTTATTTGTTGGGAATTACCATTCTTGGCTCCTGGGCAGCCAAAAGAGTGACCACTGCAGCCAGTTTTTTTATCAGCGACAGGAAATTCGGAAAATTCATGATGCTGTTTCATGCTTTTGGAACAGGTACTCATTCCGACCAGGCAGTAAGTGTAGCTGCTAAAACCTTTCATGTGGGAGCCTCCGGTATTTGGTACCAGTGGCTCTGGCTTTTTTCCACACCCTTCTACTGGCTTCTGGCCCCGGTATTCCGACGTATGCGGGCGGTTACCACAGCAGACTTTTTCAACATACGGTTCGGAAAAAGTGTGGGGATGCTTTTTGCACTTGTAGGTATGCTCCAACTTATGATTAACATCGGCGTTATGCTTAAAGGCTCTAGCGCTATGATAAGTGCAGTTTCCAGCGGCACGATTGCGCCTTTTTACGCCATAAGCATTATGACTGTTTTATTTGTTACCTACGGCCTGTTTGGCGGACTCAATGCCGCTATTATTACTGACACCGTCCAGGGCATATTAACTATTGTGCTTTCATTCCTTATTTTGCCATTTGCACTTGGAATGGTAGGAGGTATATCAGGACTCAAAGACACTATTAATGACCCTTCGCTTTTTGAAATTGTTGCTCCTGGCGAAATAACAGCTTTCTATATATTTGTAATTGCTCTCAATGGATTAATCGGCTGGGTCACTCAACCACACAACATGGGTATGTGCGCAGCCGGTAAAACTGAAACCGAAAGCCGGATTGGCCTGGTAACCGGTATGTTCACCAAACGTATCTGCACCATCGCCTGGGTCATAACCGGCCTGTGCGGCATTGGAATGTACATGGGGAATGGAAACTTTGATGTGGACCTCATCTACGGCCGTATGGCCCGTGACCTGCTCCCCCAAATAGCCCCGGGGCTTATCGGGCTGTTTATTGCTTCCCTCCTGGCTGCCGTAATGAGTTCATGTGATTCCTTCATGATTACCTCCTCAGCATTGTTTACCGAAAACATATATAAGCCCTTCCTCGCTCCAGGGAAAAGTGACCGTCATTACATACAAGTGGGACGTATCGCCGCTGTTGTTGTGGTAGCAGGTGGTATGCTGTTCGCATTTCAAATGGAGAGCGTGGTACACGGTCTCGAAATTTTCTGGAAAATTATGGCCATGATGGGTGTTGCCTTCTGGGCCGGTTTTTTCTGGCGCAAAGCTACTCCTGCAGCGGCCTGGGCCTCTACCCTGGTGAGCTTCGCAGTATTTCTTTTTACCAGCAACATCAGTATCATAGGCTGGGATTTCAATCAGGTACTGGCAGGCAGATTGCCCGAATTCATGCTGTGGGAGGGGAAGCTCTACCTTCCCTGGCAAATGATCCTCTACCTCGGAGCGGGTTTCATAACTATCATAGTGGTGAGTATATTCACTAAACCCATGAATAAAGAAACTTTAGACCGGGTTTACAGTTGCTTGCGTACCCCCGTAAACGACGAAGAACCCGAAGTAGAACCCTTTACCCTGCCGGTTGGAATCAATGCCGCTCCACGGAGCGTAATAGTGAATCACCCGGATTTCGAAATAATGAGACCAGGTAAAATCAGCGTGATCGGTTTCCTATTGTCCTGGATTGGTGTAGGCCTCCTGATAGCTTCATTTTTTTGGATCCTGAAGTAGTTCCTTTTGCACCAAGTTTTTTTAGCCACCAGTATGTTATGGATCGGAATAAAATAACCTATGAAACACATTTACATAACTGGAAACTGAAAACTCGTTACTGAATACTCTTTTTTACCTTGATTCCAGTTCCATCCAACGGGAATATGATTCTTCCAACTGTTTAGTGATATCAGAAGACTTCCTGGTTAAATTGGAAATTTCGTCGGAGGAGTTTTTATAAAAGTCCGGATCCTGAAAAGTGTTTTCCAATTCTTTTTTTTGAATTTCCAACTTTTCAATATCTTCCTGTAATTTTTTCAATTCTTGATTTTCTTTGTAGGTCAATTTTCCTGTACCAGAATGTTGCTTAGGCTTATCGGTTGTCTCCCGTTTTTTTTCTATTACCCTTGCAGTCCGGGACTGTTTCGTTTCCCAATGATGTATCCAGGCACTAAAACCTTCCGAAAATTCCCGTACCTCACCATCACCTTCCAATGCCAAAGTAATAGAAGAAACATTTTCCACAAATTTTCTATCATGGCTTACAACAATTACCGTTCCCCGGTAATCCATAACCAGTTCTTCCAGTAACTCCAGTGTTTCTATATCTAAATCATTGGTTGGTTCATCCAATACCAGTACATTACTGGGCCGGGTAAAAAGTCTGGCCAGTAACAAACGGTTCTTTTCTCCTCCGGAAAGCCTGGAAACAGGATTGTGGGCCTGGTCCGGCGTAAAAAGAAAGTCCTGAAGATAGCCCATAACATGCTTCCGCTTCCCATTCAACTCAATAGAATCACCCTGTATTCCCAGGTTTTCAATTACGGTTTTATCTTCATCCAACGAATCCCGAAGTTGATCAAAAAATGAAATTTCCAGTTGAGTTCCTGGCGTAACCGTTCCACCTGTAGGATGAAGGTGACCAAGTAACATACGTATAAGAGTTGTCTTTCCAGACCCGTTGGGGCCAATAAGCGCTATCCGGTCTCCCCGGAATACATCAAAGCTGAAGGAGTTAATTACCGATTGTTCCCCATAAGCAAAAGATGCTTTTTTGGCTACTGATACCAGACGCCCGGACTTCGTGGATTCAAGTATCTTCATATTCACATCACCTGGCCTGGTTCTGCGATCTTTATATTCTGCACGAAGCTTCAGCAACGCGCGTACACGGCCCTCATTTCTGGCCCGCCGTGCCTTTACGCCACGACGAATCCAGGCTTCTTCCTTTGACAGTTTTTTATCAAAAGTATCATTCGCCTTTTCTTCGGCATGAAGGGCCATTTCACGGCGTTCCAAATACTGTTGGAAGTTGCATTCCCAGCTAAAAAGATTCCCCCGGTCCAGCTCCACAATACGCCTGGCGAGATTTTGTAAAAAAGTACGGTCATGGGTTACAAACACCACACAACCTTTATAGGCTGATAAAAATTTTTCCATCCACCGAATAGAATGTATATCCAGGTGATTGGTCGGTTCATCCAGTAGCAATACATCAGGCTCAAGCACCAATGCTCTGGCGAGCAACACCCGCCGTTTCATCCCCCCGGAAAGCTTAGCAAAAATCAAAGAAGGATCTATACTCATTTGGGTCAATACCGCTTCGGCCCGCGCTCCTGCAGACCAGCCGTTTTTCAAATCCAATTCCTGTTGTAAGCTATCCATTTCATTAAACAGACTTTCTTTAATCTCATCAGTTTCAGCTATCAACGCCAGAATATCATTATACCGTTTTTCCAGTTTCCCTAATGCGCCCAGTCCACAAAGCACCATGTCTTTACAAGTTCCTGATTGGGCTGCAGGAACTTCCTGCTCCAGCCTTGCTACCGTTACTCCTTGCTGAAAAGAAACTTCACCTTCATCGGGGTACATTTCCCGATTGATTATTTTCAGGAGAGTAGATTTCCCTGCTCCATTCCTACCCAGCAGTCCAATTTTTTCTCCCGCATGAACCTGTAACTGGATATTATCCAATAAAGCCAGATTACCGAAGTTATGTGAAACATTGTCAAGTGAGATTAAGGCCATAGAGTACGCTATATTTAAGGACAGGCGGCATTATAGTAATTGAAGGAGGAATTGGCTTCTCTGGTTTTGATTTCCCAAGACTCCTCTTTTTGACTTTTCATTGACTCTTTTGGTAATGTTTAGAATGGTAGAATATATACATTCTCTCTCTTATTTACAGAAGATTTACCTAACTTGTTATTTTGCAATATTATAGATAAATTGAAGAAAAACCTCATTGAAAACTAAAATTTACCCGGACTATGAAAAAAAAATATTCTTCTCTGATTTAAATTGTTCTTCTGTCAGCTTGCTTATCAGGTATTATGATGGATGCCGTTATCTGATAATGGGGAATATTTATGCCCGATATTAAAACCATCCTCAGAATACTTGCCAGCATTTTTCTAGTCATATTGATGTTATATTTGCTAAGCACCTTCGGCATTTGGAATGAACTCAAAGGAAAAAATGATTATCTCAAGTTGGTACTCTGTGCGTTAGGGGGCGTGGCAGTGATGGAAGGGCTGCGTATGTTCCTCAAGAAGAAATCAGGCTGATTTTTTCTTTTTGAAGAAGAAAACCGCCTATAAAAATTTACGCTTTTCAGCAATAATTCCTAAAAGCACAAATAATAATACAACCCCGGGCAGTAAAAACACATTATCAAGATGCCGCAACCAGGATGCAAGGTATCGGCTTCCGGAAAAGGTTATCGCAGGGAGTACCATAGCACAAATCAAAATAAACACGGTAACTCGAAGCACAAAATGAAAACGGGAGATACGTTTTTTCACCCAACGGAAAAAATCATCCCCAAACAATACCAATAAGCTCGCCATCATGGCGAACCCCACCTCATATAAATGAGGGCGCAACCATTGGGAGGCCTGCACAAGTATATCAATCCCATTCATGGCCATAAGATAAATCTTTTACCAGAAAATCAATAATACTTTGCAGGAGATTCTCTATTTTCTTATCATAGCGATAATCAATTGCTTCATAACACTATGCCTCTAGTCAACACTTCTCTGTCACTCAACATAAAACAGCTAACTGAAGATTGTGAACTGCTAGACTATCTTTGTGTCCGCTTCCCCTATCAGGCCCATGATAAATGGAAAAATCTTATCAACGACGGCTTAGTAGAAGTAAACGGCAGTCATGCATCCCCGGAAACACCCCTGAAAAAAGACGATGTAATCACCTACAATATCAGGAATTACCAGGAGCCCGATGTAAACATAAATTTCAGAATAGTACACCGGGATGACAAACTACTGATGGTACACAAACCCGCGGGACTCCCCGTACACCGCACCGGCAAAATATTCGTGAACACGCTGGTGAATCTGGTGCGGGAACATGAAGATAGCGACCAATTAACCCTGGTAAACCGTCTGGACGCAGGTACCAGCGGCATTGTTGTCTTTGCCCGGGAAAAAAGTAACGCGAAATATTTTTCGCCCATGAGCCCGGGAGTACACTGGGACAAACTTTATTGCGCGGTTATCCGTGGAAACTTACCAAATAAAAAATGCCACTCAAATAAAGCATTAAAAGAGCGGCCAGGTAATAAAATCAGATGTCAGATGTTTGAGGAGGCTGAAGGGAAATCGGCATCGAGTCAATTTTATACCATTGAAGAGAAAAACGGCTATTCACTGATTATAGCGGCCCCGATAACAGGAAGAAAGCACCAGTTACGCGCCCATCTCTCAGGCCTGGGAACTCCCATTATCGGAGACAAAATATATTCATGTGAAGGGAAATATTATTTAAAACAGATTCAACAGAGCCTGTCACAAATAGATTTGGAACACCTCGGCGCTCCTCATCAACTTCTGCATTGTTTTTATTGTGCCATTACCCCTGCATCGGGGAACCAGCGGCAGTGTGTCGACTGGGAACCGGGGGAGGATTTTACCCGGTATTTTAACCTGGACAGAGTGAGAAAATGGTGGGGAAGTAAGGAGAAAGAACTTTTTTTAAATAATCTCAGGGACAAAACGGAATAGCAATTATTCTCTGATAACCTGATAAGTAATCTCTTTTAAGTTGCATGTTGTTGCAACGCGTGCAGCTTTATTTGCGACAAGATGCATTTCACCGTCCCAGTAATCATGGTTTCCCACATTGATATTGTAAAAACCATGGTAGAAATACACAATTTCATAGACTTCACCGTCAAGTTCATATTTAATACTATTCCAGGCCCAGGCCACGCCACGGGGTACATTATTGTCATCTACACCAAATAAAATGCCATTTACAACGGGGTCAGCAACACCTAAAACAAGAGCATCAGCTGGTAACTTTGCTTCAGCAAGAGAAAGTGAATAGTCAAGGCCTTTTAATATATTCTGCCGAATGATACCACCACTTCTGCGATCAATAAATTCATCTCCAGGCCTTAAAGTTTTAGTAAAAGAAACTCCTTTTACATCAATCGTATTATCTATATCAGCATAAACCTGCCCATAATTGGCGCTATTCCACTGTGCAAGTTGAGCATCGGTATACACCTTCCTGAATTCTGTTAACAATGGTCTGTCTTGAGACAAGGGATCATAACTTTCTACACAAATTGATACTGAATTTGCGCCAACCGCAAAGGTGAAGGCGAACAAACATATGGTGTATAAAAATTGTAATTGTTTCATAATCATTTTGCCTAATAAAAAAAGGGGATGGGAGGGAGGCGTTGCCTGAAGCAGGAATGTAGGCGGAATGAGTCCAAAACGAACTCAGTACTATTGTACATTTTAATTATCGAGTGACAATAGGGGGAAAGGACTTTTTTTTAAATAATTATAGCCGGGCATGAATAAATCAGGATTATCCACAGAATTATGCTAAAAACGCCTTATTTATTATTAAAAGCCAATAAATTTATCTACTCGATTTTACTGACTGAAATATTATTTCTTTGCTTAAACTGGTTCATTTGAGACACAAACAAGCAAGCTTCAAATGCACAATCTTTACTTTTCCGCAACTAATATGCGGTATTTTCGACTTTATCCGCATCTTAATCGCTTAATTTGTTAACGTAAAAATACTATGACCATAAATTCCCGAAATATTAGTAAGAAAAAAAGTCCTTTTTAAGCAAATAATGCTGTTTTTTCCAGAGTAATATATTAGCCAATCGACAAAATCTCGAGAAGTTCTTCCCGAGAAAACAGTTTAAGTGAAGTCGTGAGATCAGCATTCAGCAGCGACTCGGCAAGTCGGGCCTTTCTGGCAATAATAGCATCGATACGCTCTTCAATGGAATTAATAGTTACCAGCTTGAATACCTGAACATTACGTTGCTGACCTATACGGTGGACCCGGCCTGTAGCCTGGTCTTCTCTTGCCGCATTCCACCAGCGATCATAGTGAATAACTACTGATGCTGCTGTGAGATCAATACCCGCACCGCCCGCTTTTAAACTACATAAAAACACCTTACAATCTTCATCTTCCTGAAAGCGTTTAAGGACTCGGTCCCGGTGTCTGGTGGCACCGGTAAGGACTGCGTACCCTGTATCAAGTGATTTTAAGTGTTCTTCCAAAATAGACAGCATGTTTAGATACTGCGAAAATACCACTACCTTAAGACCACTGCCAAGCGCGTCTTTTAATAGCTCCCGACAAAGTTTCCATTTGCCGCTTTTAAGTTTTTTAAATCGGGAAAAATTTTCTTCCAGGGAACCAGGATGATTGCATATTTGTTTGAGCCGGTTTAATAAAGCAAATATATGCATATAAGATACAGTCGGTTTTCCGGTTTTTAAATCTTCAACTACTTCCTGGTTTTCATAATTTTGGTTATAGCATTGTTGCTGTGACTCAACCATTTCACATTTGTAAATTTCTTCTACCTTTTCAGGCAAATCAGTAAGCACCTCCGACTTAACCCTCCGGAGCACAAAAGGCCGGATAAGCTGTAACAGATAGGCCTGGGCTATGGGGCATTCCGCTTCATCGAGACGGCTCGCAATTTCTTCGGCGAACTCTTTTTTATCTGGAAAATAACCAGGAAGAATCAAGTCAAAAATATTTTTAAGCTCCCAGGTTGAATTTTCAATAGGCGTACCCGAAAGCCCCACCCAGGCACCGGCCCGCAAGCGGGAGAGCGCCTTATAAATTTCCGTATCCTTATTCTTTGACAATTGAATTTCGTCCAGCACCAACAGATTGAAATCCAGCGATTCAAAAAGTTCGATATCATTACGTACAATACCATAACTGGTAACGAGTACCTGTTTGTTTTGGGTCGTTTCATCCCATTGTCTCTGTTGGGAATGAAAGAGGGTTACCGATACATCCGGATAAAACTGGGCGAACTTATCTCGCCAATGATAGATAACCGATGTGGGACACACAACCAGAATCCTTGCATCAGTCTGCTGATGCACTACCCGCTGGATTAGGGCCATAACCTGGTGAGTCTTACCCAACCCCATTTCATCAGCTAAAATCCCGGAAATGTTATTCAAGTACAAATAGGCAAGCCACTTAAACCCCTCTTTTTGATAACTGCGCAAATGCCCAATATGGGGCTCTTGTGATATTTCATCATCCGCCATTTGGCTTGGTTTAAGCGCCTGCAAGGCCGGATATTTGGAATAATCAAAACTGATAATCTCAGGGTTAAAAAGATTAAAAACTCTCAGTGCCCGGCTGCGTCCCATCCAGAGGAAGGTTCGTTCACCCTCTATAACCATATCTTCTTTTTTTACTGAACGAAGCCAAAAAAAACGGTTGTCTTCCAAATCAATCCAGCCCGAGGGGGTAAAAACGCACTTCTGCCCCTTTTCCCTCTCTTCCAGCAATTTTTGAACATCTATGACGAAACTGCCCAATTGATACACTATTCCGAACAAATAACGGCTGTTTTGTTTTTCATTTGCTGAAAGCTGAATACCGGTAATTTCAGCCTTCGCAAGCATAACATCCACTTCCCGTCCTTTGAAGTAGAGTTCAGGATCGTTTATCTCATCACTAAATTTCTTGAGAAAGCTCACCACATCTTTATTAGGAATCTTATAATTACTCCAACCACAAAACCTCCTGGAAGTAAGAGATTCTTTTACTTCAGTCGCAAAAAACCCCTCCCCGGGCACATACCGCGCGTCACCAAATCCAGGTGTCTCGTTTTCGAGGCTCACAATACTTCTTCCGGTATCATTGTTGAGAATGTGCGTTTCTATTTCAAGCCCACCGGAACCCCCTATATGCAGCATAAATACTTT
>JADFYW010000119.1 GCA_015232855.1 Fibrobacteria bacterium | reverse complement strand
TTCTTTAACCACTATGATGTTTGCTTCGCACCCGACTGGCAGGATGCATATGGTCGAAATTATCAGTATTGATCACATTTCAAGTACAGAGCAGACCGGTGATGAACACCTGAATCTTACAGAGTTTATTAATAACGGACTAAACGGTGTATTGTTCCGGCGTTATGCCGAGTACAATGATAATAATAAGTATCATCAGGCAGAAATGGTGAAAGAACTGCAGGAGGCGGGAATGTGGATTGCCTCATCACCTACAGGGCATGATTATACTTCCGCAGAAAAATCAGCAGTGCAGGAAGCGGGTATCTGGGGGGCTGATTTTTTAGAAATCGATGAGCCTTACGATATAGGCACTAGTGGCTGTTTTGCCCGCGACTGGCTCACAAATGAAAGTATTTATCAAAATATGCGGACCGCTATACGGAAGGTGAATCCAAGCATTAAACTGATTATTAGTGATGTACACTGTAATTCGGTATACAATGGCTGGAATATAGACGGACTGGCTCAGGAAATGTATGGGAGTAATATGTATCCCGATTTTATGAATAAGGTTATTGACTTTAGAACTACAACGGGGAAACCCGGTTATCTCTGGATCAATCTGTACACCAGGCAGTTATACAACAAGTGTCTGGAACAGCCGGAGTCTATGTTTCGGCAGTGGGTGCAAGGGGCATGGGACAACAGACTGAAAATCATTTATTTTAATTTTTCAAACCGCTGTGCGACCTGCCTGACACATAATGAGTGTGCAAATATGGGTAATAACTGGGACGAAAAAAAGCTTATTATTAAAGATATAACCGCAAACAGCCGGGTAAAATTTCATGAATGGAAAAGTTTTCAGGTAAAGGATTCCACCATACTTACCCCGGATCTTTCCGTTGAGGTAAGAAGTGGGGAGGCAGGACTGAATCCGGATTCGGTGAAGTGCTATTATACCAACGAATACAAGGGCCGGTGGTCTACCGATTCCACCACAGAAACTTTTTGGAAAGAAACACCCTGCTCCTGCACCGGGGAATCTGACACCAAAGAATGGCAGACTATTACTGCTTCAAAAGTACCTTTAGTAATCGGGACTAAAAATCGCGTACGATTTAAAATACGGGATAATTATTCCGGTACGTACTACCGGAACGCCCGGTGGTCCCGGCAGGAATATACAGTGAATATGGATGCAAACACTTCAGTGAAAAATATATTGTCAAATTCCATGCATGAAGGAGATGTGGAAGTATTGAACCTGCAGGGACAACGGGTATTGGTGCTGAAAGGAACCTATTTACCCCCGCACCAGTTGCTGCGGAACAATTCTTATCTGGCCAGACTGAAAAGTGGATTGTATCTGGTGAAGATGAAGAAAGCCGGTAAGATTGAGATCCACAAAATAATAAAGGAATGAATTGGAATGTTTTCTTCCTATAACAATATGGGTTTACCCGGTAACATTCTCAACTGCTGGAGTCTGCCGATTATCTGTGCACCGTTTTTTCGGTTTGTGAAGTAAGTTAAGCTTGGGAAAAGAAAATTGCTACTCACTGGTAACATTTAATGTCTCAACACTTGTTTCGGTACTGGACTTTACAGTAATGTTTTTTTGAGTTGTTGAGGACAATATTTCCGGGGAATAAATTCCCGTTCCTGAATGAAGGACTACAGCCCGGAGGGTATAACTACCAGGAGGGACGGCTTCAAATAAAAAATGACCGGGAGTTTCTAAAATCTCGTAAACGGCAGATCCCTCGAGAAATACAAAGTATACGGAACCAGAATCAAGTGTGCCCTGTACTGAACCGCTAATGCTACCGTTGTGTTCCATTTTAAAATCCTGTTGCAAGGAGTCTAAGCTTAGGTCTATATCAGAAATATAGGCACCATTTAACTGGTCCTTACTTGTTACCATAAGGGTATAATTTCCCGTATTGGGGCGAGGGAATGAAAATAGTCCATCATCTCCGGCAATGGTTATCATAGTGTTTGTACCTTCCAACAATGGTCTGCTTCCGGTTTTACAAAGAGATAGAGAGGAATGGGGAGGGGCTATACCTTCAATGGAATTAGCCGAGACACTTAACTGACCGTCACCGTTCGTTGTTTCAATGCCTGCCGTATTGTTGGAACAGCTGCAAATAAACAATAGGAATAGGTAAATTACTGCTAACGTTGTTGGTATGGGCCGTAGTATGTTTTTCATTTCTTGGCTTTCCTCTTTTTACTTTCCTGTGACAGGGGGAATAACTGGAAATTAACATGAAAAACCCGATCCTGATTATTATCTGCTTCTTCCAGGGCCAGTATTTCCTGTCTGGTCCGTTTCAGGAGCTGACGAATATTTTTATAAGCTTGCGGTGACAGGCAAAGAGATAGAGTGGATATGTCCCGTTCCTGTTGTGGAAAATGATTAACAGCCCGGGTACCCATCTCCGACATTGCTATCTGATAAGAACGAATGGATTCATCATGCCAGATTTCTCCGGTAGTGAGAGAGGGATCTTTTACTTCATAACCGCTTCCCGGTTTTTTCGATATAAAACCGTTATTTTCCAGGAAAGAGAGCGCTTTTTTCGCTTTAAAGGTGGTTATGGGGGGCGTCAGACATTTTCCTAGTGTTTCCGGGTTCGTTTCTGCTGGCATTACCCGTAACAACTGATGAAGGGCGCCGTAATACCATTTTTCAAAAAACTGACAATCTTTTTCTTCGACTACCCTGCGCATTTCTCTACGCTTTTCCTGTATTTCACTGTAATACCGCTGCCGGTCACCAGCCTTTGAACTTCTGGCAAATTTAACCAGTAAGGTGAAATAGTCCGCTTCTCTGGTACGAAGACCCAGGTAGCTGATAAATGGAGCTAACAGAGAAGGACCCAGTTCCCTGGTCCCGTTCACAATGCGTGTGAGCGTACCTGAATTTAATCCAAGTTTTAGAGCCGCCGCACGTAGTGAAAAACCGTGATTGGCCTGTTTTTTCTCTTCAAGGACATCAACCAGGTATTGCCTGTAGTCACTGTAGTTGTATATGCTTTTCATTTTGGGAATATATCCTCCCCAAAAAAATACAACTTTTTAATTCCGGAAGATTTGTATGTGTAAACTCTTATGCCGGGAGTATGATTATTCCTGGGTAATTTTCGTCCAGATAAAGAGTATCCGTTGGCGGTTTTGGTCAGATCGGAAGATGCCGTAATAATCGGTCGTCTGGTGCTTGTACCTGGAACGGCGATGTGCAGGCTGTTGTTTTTATCTATCACCACACCATAAAAAAGCTCAAACCCAACTTTAAAGTTTACATTGCTATTTGATGGTATGTTTAGGGTTACCAGGATAGCATTATCTTCTATGGTTATCGGAGAAACGCCTACCAATAAGATTACCAACTCATTTTTTCCGGTATCAGCAAATGCACCAAAGGCAACACCGGGGATTTTAGAAGAAATAATAGCGTCCATAATATTAAATGCAGTTTTATCATAACGGAATTTTACACGGATAGATTTGGCCTCAGAGATTTCTTTCCCCTTAAGTGAAACATATAAGGTATTGTCATTTGTCCGGGACTCGGCCCATATAAGAGGAGCCGCGAATAACGGACAGGCGTAAGCCGAAATTAAAAACACGAAAACCACCGGCCTTAGCAGACCGGCGGTTTTATACATGGTTTTGTTTTTTCTTTTCACATTAGTTTTCCGATGCAGGATCAGTTGTTTTGCCCATAAAAATAATGGTACCGGTTTCGGTATCGCGGATACAGTAAATAAAAGGTCTGTCTGCTACAAATGAAGGAAAATGGTCTGGTAAAGAAGTTTCAATAAATATGACTGCTGTAGCAGCTGCAGCCTCGGTACCAGCCTCATCAACTGCTATAAAAGATTTATGAATAACATCGCTTATCATAAGATCTTTTTTTCCATCTATACCTGAAAAATCAGCCATGGAATTGAATGCGTCTTTCATGCCAAGAGCTTTAAGAGGTTCAACAAGAGACATATTGGGTGATTTAAAGGTAAATTTAGGAAGTTTTACCGGAGGAAGATCTGTGGAGTCGAGGGCCGCCATTAACTGGGAAATGAGCTCCGCTGTCAGGTTATTTTCGAAACTGTTAAAAGCATCTTTGTCCGGTAATAATACATTCATTGTCAGGCGTTTTCCTGCATAAGGAAGCTCAATAATGCGTACTTTATGTTCATCGTTCCAGGCATAGCGGAGAGTTATCTCCTTATTTTTTTCACCAAGAGTCATAAGAGAAACATTACTTTCTGACCCGTTTAAAAGAGTAAATTTTTCTTCAGCCGTTTGAGATTTATCAAAAGGATAAAGCCAGCTTGCCAGAAAATAGACCGCATTGGTTAAAACCAGTCGGGTATCTGTAGAGATAGAGCCTGGTGGCAGCAGGTCTTTAATCTTTTCGTTAGTAACATCGCTTATATAGTCGTTGATGGTCAGTCTGCAATCTTCTGGTTTTGTCATAAAATCCAAAAGGTTCACACCTGCGCCATAATACCGGGACAATAAGTCGAGGTATTCAAGACGGAAGTCCCAGCCGGTTTGTGCCCAGGCATCGTTTGTAACATTCAAGGTAAGGGCTTGTTGTGATTCTGCATGGGAAGAAAGGCTTATGTCAATACCGTTCATGGCGTTAAAAAAATCATTCCCATCAAGGGTTACTTGCAGAGCTTGCCGTATTTGGGTGTCTGTTTCGCCTTTTGCTCCTGCATCAGCCATTCCCAGAGCGACCATTATACTGTATGGGGAGAAAAAGAAATTCTCATCCTTGCCTGCAGTTAATTCTTTATAGAGGGCCACTGCAAAACTATTGATGCTTTGTACCTGAGTATTTATAAGCTCAGAACTTACGTTCCCATTTTCTCTTTCCACAGCTGACATTGCAACTGAAAATGGTTTTTCAACCGGTTCTTGTGAGTCTGACTTCTCGTTGTCATTCAGTAGGCCGTTGCAGTTGCATAGTAACAGACCCGCGCTCAAGAAACCTAAAAGTTTTATCCTAATCATTATTTCCTCCGATTAATTTGATTCATCGATATGCATCTTCTGTTTCTCTTTAATCTATCACAATAGAGTCGCTAAGTCAATAGATTGAAATATTATCTGCTTCCTAAATATGGAAGCAGTAATAAATTTGTAACAATATAAAATATAAGCTATTAAAGATATATAAGAGATATTTTAAATATTAAAATAAAATAAAAATGGAAGCATATGATTTTTTTGATTATTTGCATAGCAAATCTGATTTTTCTGTCTATTTTTATGTACAGAACGCGTTTTTAACAGTTATTTGTTTAATAGTAGGCATGGATTACCAGAAGTTAAGTCTGGCAGAATCAATGTTATCTGAATAAGGTGAATTATGAAAAAGGTCAAAATACTGTTTGTTTGTTTTTTTATGCTTTTTTCTGCCCCCCAGGCAAGACCCTACGATGGCGAACTCTTTAATCTACGCCAGCCCGATCATTCTCTGGTTCCGGTAAAATGTTTCGGTGATGAATATTATATGGATATGGAAAGCCCGGAAGGTTTCACGCTGACCAAAGATTTGGCATCCGGGTACCTCTGTTATGCGCGGTTAGCAGCTGATGAAAATAGTTATACTTCTTCCGGGGTCACCTATCGGCAAAATCTTGCTGTTGATGATATTGATGGAATATTGACTGGTCTTCGAAAAGGATTGCGTATTTCGACTTCTGCAGTGGTTGCCCTTCAGGAGGATAAACGTTCGCAAATTGGAGGAGTAAACCCATCACCAAAACAAACGGCTGGGTTTGTTCCCCTGCTGAGTAAAAGAGCGGTTGGGGGAATCGATACGGTTGTTGGTCTCACTCTGCTGGTTGATTTTCCCGACAAAAAATCCGATGTAAGCAGGGCCACTCTGGATGAACTGTTTAACAAAACCGGCTTTGGGAATTACGGCTCAGTAAAAGACTATTATGAAGATGCTTCTGGTGGTAAATTTGTATACATCAATACATTGACTCAATTTGTTACCATGAAAAACAATAAGCCGTATTACGATACTCCCAATCAGACTGGCCGTGTTTCGGAAATAATATCTGAGGGGTTGCAGAAAGCAAAAGATGCAGGTTTTGATTTTTCTCATGTCTCTTCCTCTGGTAGCAGGTTCCTTGCTTTGAATGTGCTTTATGCAGGAAAGCCTGAAGCTGCCTGGCCCTATGGACTTTGGGCCCATCAGGGAACCTATAGCGGGTCTTTTGCTGCAAATGGGGTACGGCCTTATTCATATCAGATTACTGAAATAGGAAGCTCTACTCCGAATATCGGGACCATCTGTCATGAAAACGGTCATATGTTGTTTGACTGGGCGGATCTTTACAGCTACACAAATTCTTTCATTGGAGTTGGCACCTACAGCCTGATGGGCAAGAACTTTCTACCCAATCCCCAGATGGTTAATCCTTATTACCGGTATACACAAGGCTGGATGGAGGTGACGGATCTCTCTGCCATGGAATCGGGGAGCCTGTTAACTGTTATTGCCAATAGCAATCAGTGCTTTTCCTGGTATAATGCTACAGCCGGGCCTTATGAGGTGTTTTTAATTGAAGCCCTTCCTCAATCCTTTCGAAATAGTGACTTACCCGATGGGGGGCTGGCCATTTGGCATGTGCATACCCGGGGAAGTAATACCGATGGCAGACAGCCATTTTTAGTAGCCTTAGAGCAGGCCGATGGTAAAGGGGAACTAGAGACGGGTGCAAATTCGGGAAATGGGGGAGACCTGTTTCATGGGGAATATAACGATAGCTTTAATGACAATACGACTCCCAGTGCCAAATTTCATTCGGGAGCTGCCTCAGGATTACATATCAATCATATTGGGCCGGTGGGGGAGTATATGACTTTTCGTCTGGGAGAAAATGGAACGTCATTTGTCCGTCTTGTAAAACCCTACCCAGGTGACACGTTCGAACAGGGGGATGTTTGTATTATTCAATGGATAACGAATCTTGATGAAGCTATTTGTATTGAGTTGTATAATAATGGGAAGTTTGCACGTTTGCTGGACTCTTCCTTTTCAGGAGAAGGTACCTACGTATGGAACATTCCCAATAATCTTCCGGGAGGGAAAAATTATTCAATCAGACTTCGAGGTACGGATAACAAAGGAGTAGTGGACAGCTCTTCAACCACCTTTACCATTAATCCGCAAACACTGATTTCGAAATTTCCCTATACACAGACTTTTGACAATTTTCCCAGTGGGGAAATATTACAGAATGGCTGGAAGCAGTCTGTGCGGGATTCTATTGACTGGATGGTTTTTGAAGGAATAACACCTATCAAGGCTTATTATGGGGATAGCGGTCCTGATGGAGATCATACCTCTGGTGATGGAAAATATATGTACCTAAAAGCTTCAAAGCGGTATGCTAAACAGGCAGATTTACTCTCTCCCTGGTTTAATCTGAAGGGTATGGAAAATCTTGAACTCAGTTTTTGGGTCCATATGTTTTCAAAAAAAGGAAATATGGGTGAGTTATTCCTTGATATTGCGACAGATGGAAAGTGGAAGGATAGCGTACTTAAACTTGAAGGAGATCATGGAGATGAGTGGTTTGAACAGAAAGTTGATTTGAGCGCCTATGCAGGTGCAATGACACAATTTCGTTTTCGTGCAATAACCGGAAGTAACTATGATAGTGAAATCTGTATTGATGATTTTTCGATAAAAGGGGATATCGTTCGCACTGCATCAGCTTTAAAAAAGGACTTGTTCATTCAGAAAAAGGGTAACCTTTTGTATATGTCACATGAACATGCAGTACAAGTTTATGGATTAGACGGCGATATGCTTCTGCGAAGAGAGCCGGGTAATACAATTCCCCTGGACATAGGATTTTTGCCTGAGGGCTTGTATTTTATCACATCAGGTGAACAACAATTTCGCCTGGTCAAACATAATTAGTTCGAGTTCAAAACTAACCTATTTTGATTTCACAGTCATTCTGTCTTAAGAGAGAGGCTTTCCGAATTTATCAATATGATCGGTTAAAGATTGATGGGAAATTAGTGAATAACCAACAACATCAAATTGATAGGGGAGAGGGAGTTCTTCGTTCAGGATGTAACTAATTTTTGCAAGCAGAGTAGAGTCTATATTCCCTTTAAGGGCAACATCCACATCAGAGCCTGGTTTATAATTACCTGTAGCTCGTGAACCGAAAATTAATACTTCATCAATTTCTTTATATTTTGACAGGCAGTCTCTAATCAGAGAAAGATCACCAACAGAAATCCCAAAACACATATTACTGTTCTGATTTTAATTTGAGATATAGTTTTTTTATACCGGGGAAAAACTCTGTCTTAATTAATTGTTCAGCTTCCATACTCAACTTTTCGTTATAGGTATGGGTTGTCAGGTTACGATGTTCCATGGCTTTCATCCACATATGCCCATCCGATAGTATTTCTGATTGAAAGGCCTGTTTGATGGCTTCCCTTGGACTTTTTATTGAAAAGCCTGCGGCATTCAGATAATCTTTCAGAACCTTCCAGGCAAGTTCAAAAGTTGTTTCGAAAAATTGGATTAACCCTCCTCTTTCTGCTTCAGAAGGTGATTCAATAGCAACTGTTCTTTCCAGAAGTTGAAAAGCCTTTTCGAAGTTTTCAAAGCGTTGTTTCCAGCGGATTTCTGTATTCATAAGCAAACTTATTTGTTGTTCCCTAAAAAGTAAATAATTATAAATACTTCTACCATTAAGAAAGATTTTTTGTGCTGTACAATATTTTCCTTTTTGAATATTTGTATCGCAAAATTGTCTTTTGTGTTTATTCTAAGATAAGAATACGATTTTTAACAGTTATTTATGCAACGATGGTAGTTATGCCTTACAGAATAAATACTAATTGAATAGAGTTAATGATGAAAAAGGTGAAAATACTGATGATTGGTTTTTTAATTATTTTACCAGATTTTCATCGTAAATTGAAGTATCTATTCTTTGAGAGTATTAGAAAAATGCCAATTCAGGTGAATTTTTGTATTCAATTGCATCAATAATGTCTGCAATTTATATTACGCTTAGTTTTTTTCAGCATAATACAAAAGCCCGTGGCGAGCTTAAAGGAAGAATAAAGTGATGACGCAAAAAACAGGATGTTTTTCTTTATAATGCGTATAGCTTATTTAGTATGTAGTCTTAATCCTGGAGGTGTAGCAACACTTCTAAAGCATGTCATCCCTGTTTTAAGAGAAAAAGGGAACGAAATAGATATTATTGTCACCACGGAAAAAGGGATAATGGCTGCACCATTAGAAGCCTCAGGGGTTACGGTCCATGAATGTTTGTCCCATTGGCATTATGACTTCAAAGCTTCCTATACACTCGGAAAATGGTTTCGAAAGAGTGCAATTATATCTTTTATTCCACGATTAGCATTGCTGCTAAAATCATTAAAAGTAGATCTCGTACATTCACATATACATGGTCTGTATTGTACATCTCAACTTTTAGCAGCGAGGTTGTCAGGTATCCCCTATATTTTAACAATGCATTCCATCAGTAGTAATTATCAAAAAAAACTGATAAATAAAATGGTGTTTTGTAACCTGTTGCGTGATGGTGATAGTGTTTGTATGGTGAGTAAAAGTGTTCATGAAGCATACCCTTATTTTACTAAGAAAATTTCAAAAAATTTAGTTTTTCCGCCATATGGTGTCCCTAATGGGGTGATAGACTCCGGGCCCATTGACCCGAATATTAGTTTGAAAGTAAGAAAAGAATTGGGCGTATCTCATGAATGCGGTGTAATTGGTTCTATTGGGAGAGTCGTTCATTCTAAACATTATGACCAAATTTTAACAGTACTTGCCCGATTGATTAAAGCTGGGAAACCAACCCATTTCATTCTTGTTGGGGATGGCCCGGAACTTGAAAATCTAAAGACCTTAGCTCAGCAATTGGGCGTTTCAGAATATTGCAGTTTTACCGGGCATATGACTAATCCTGAATACTGGATAAATGCTTTTGATATTTATCTT
The DNA here is from genome assembly GCA_015232855.1 of Fibrobacteria bacterium. Classification (GTDB taxonomy): domain Bacteria; phylum Fibrobacterota; class Fibrobacteria; order UBA11236; family JADFYW01; genus JADFYW01. The sequence goes on along the minus strand of JADFYW010000119.1, from coordinate 4,454 downwards.
TTTCCAACGGCGTTTGAAGGGTTTCCTATAGCAATTCTGGAAGCTATGATGAAAGGTATTCCCCTTGTATGTTCAAACGTATCTGGAAATAAAGACATAATAATAAATAGAAAGAATGGCCTGCTATTTGAATTTGGAGATGTTGATGCCATGTATAATCATACTTTAACTCTTATGGACGATAAAGTTTTAGCGGAAACTCTAAGCCGTAATAGTCGTAATGATTTTTTAGATAAATATCATATCAATAAATTTGCAGATACCTGTGTAGAAATTTACAAACAACGAGTTCGTAGAAAAAGCCAGGTATAGAAAATACTCAATTTATAATGTGTAGTTGTCTATTCTTGTCTCTTTAAAATTCTATTTAATATCATTAGTGTCCGGTTAAAATACATGTACTTTGACATAAGTAATGATAATTGAATGGTTTATTTTAAAACAACTTCTTTTGCGATAATTTTTTTTATCAACACGAAAAGCACGAAAAACACGAAAAATTCTTTGTTTTCGTGAACTTTCGTGGTTGAATTCTTTTTTACCGGACAGTGGTGATCTAATATCATTTAAAATAAACTTAAGTATTTGCCACAAATAGTTATGGTTTAGGCACTATAGTGGTCACATCCGGTGAAACCGTTATGACTTCTTCGATTAATTTTATTCCATCGGTGTCTTTTGATGACAGGTAGAAAATCGTCTGGTAAATACCAGCGGGAACACCAGTCAACATAATGTATCCCAAAGAAATGTCCGTTGCGTTAAACTGGGTGTAGCTACCCGTACCCGGCAGGTATATATATCCCCCGGTCCCGGTAAAATCTCCGGGGATATTCATCTGAATGGAACCTGGCTGCTGTATGGTACACGTCTCAGATGTATTCTTTTTTGATGAAACTATTACATTATTCACCGCAGCTGATAAAACATTTACCAAATCAAATACTTCAACACGATACGTTCCTGTTTCTATACCGTTGATCCTATAAACACCATTGGCATCAGTTCTGGTAATCATCGACGTTGGAAGATTATCTTTGGCCGGGTTGAAGGTAGCGGGGATGATCCGAACAACCATACCCGAAGCTGCCTGACTATTCTGGTTGAGTACCTGGCCACTCAGGGATGGGTAGACATTAATAGTTGCTCCGGCTTGTAATACTCCAAGTTGTACCGTGTCACCTGATAATACCTCAATAGAATCAAGGTCTTCTGAATTTTGTTCGGTATCTTTACTTACAATACTGAAGGAAAATAATCCTTCAGGGAGAACTAATGAAAAATTTCCGGAAAGATCTGCTTGAGCGACACGTTCACTGCCGTATACTTGTACCCAGGTTTCGGAACCTTTTAAGAGCTCGGGGGCAATTTGTCCACTTACGGTTGCGGTCTTTGCAAGGGTGCCGTTTATCTCTTTTTTAATGTCAGGCGTGTCAAAACTTACTTGCATCAGATCTGCGAGATTATCTCCGACAGAGGCTTCAACACGGTATTCGCCGGTACCCAGTTTGTTGATTTCGAAATAGCCGTTACTATTGGTTTTAGTGTCTACAGAACTAGCAGATGTTTTTGCCAGGCCAGGGACATCTGGGAGATAATCTTTTGAGCGAAGGCGTATACGAGCGTTGGCCACGGGCCTGCCACTTTCGTCATGTATGATACCTGAAATACCGTTCGTTGTCTCTCCGCCTGCACCACCAGCCACCGGATTATCCGTACAGCAGATAAGGGCCGAACAATATATACTGATCAAAATAAAGTATACGGCCTTCATTATTTATCTCCATGCAATAAAGCGGTAGGGAACACCTGGATATTAAATTGCATTACACAATCTTCGTTATTTATATCTTGCGACATAAGTAATAATTCTTGTCGGAATTGCTTTACTCTGTCGCGCAGGTCATTCATGTGGCGTGTCGCAAAAGTCATGGTTACCGTAGAAATATCACGTAGTTCCTTTTTACAATCATCAAGGGCATTTGTTGCCAACTCCATATTTATTTTTTGGTAGTCCCGGATAACAGGGGACATCCATTTTTCTCCAGTGGAAACAAATTGATCCGTTACTATATAAATACCATCTTCTTTTCGCTGTTTAATTAAACCAAGACGTTCCTGAAGTTGAATCGACTCTTTTGCCTGTTTTGCTGTAATGGCCGGTTTTAACAAATTTCCCAGTTTACGATAATTTTTTCCGTTAAACGAATAAATACTGATAAGAGAACGGAGAGCCATATTGTACCAGGTTTTAAAATATTCCACAGCATCGTCTTTAATGGTATGAAAATCAATACCTTTTATCATTTGCAATTTTTCGAGTCGTTGTTCTATTTCGTTGCTGCTTTTAGCCCTGCCAAAATGAACGAGTTCTTCGAAATAATGAAGCCGCTGCCCTTCAAGATCCAATAATTTGGCAAATTTTGGAATATTTGGGATGCCCAGATGGACCTTACCATGGAGTACTTTGACTATGTACCCTGGATTAAGGCCTATTTTACTGGCGATAAATCTTATAGAAAAATAGGACTTTTCCTTCTTCGTCTCCTCGTAAAAATCGCGAAGATACGCCCTGTAATCCAGGTAATCAAAAATATCTATCATAAATAACCAACTTTTTAGAGTCCCCCTACAATTCTTAGTATACCACCATTCAAGTCATTCCGCACGATAATTATCAAAATACCGTTGACAAATTATGCAACACTTAGCTTGAATAATTGGATTGACAAAGAAAATTTGAGTTATTTGTGTTTTATGGATGTATTGTTTTATGCAACAGATGCTTGAGTCATCAGTTATCAGTTATCAGTTGTCAGTTGTCAGTAATCAGTACTCAGTCGTGAGTCAATGTCATAAAGTTAAGGATATTATTAAGAAAAATACCAGAAACAAGTCGGAATGAACTGGATTTTGGCAATTATTTACCTGTTCATCCTTATACCCATAAGGCATAAGTTTCATTGAACATAATGCATATTCCATATGTATTCTATTCAATTCAGCTTAAAGTTGATGGGTATGCGACGTAGCGGGAATGACTAGTTTTAGGACCATTGTACCTTAACTTAATGACATTGAGTACTGACTACTGACTACTGACTACTGACTACTGAGTACTCAGTACTGACAACTGACAACTGACTACTAATAAGCCTATTCACCAGCGCAGTTCTCATCCGGGTCTTTATCTGTCCTGATAATACCCTGACGGTAAAACTCGGTTTGTCTGCCTGCTGATGTAGTGAAGGTGACTCGCCAAATATAGACTCCGGTGCCTACATAATCTCCATCTTCATTTTTCTGGTTCCAGACGAGCCAGCTAAGGAGACCGCGGGTAGTACGGCGATAGCGATTTTCTAATTCTCCACATTGTCCAAAGTATTGTTTTGATTGATGAACGAATTTTCCCATGTGGTCAAAAATAATGACTTCTGCAGTATAGGAATCTTTGGAATAGACCTGCACAGCAGAAAGACAATTTTCAGGGTACTCAGTCTGTCTTGTATCTTCAGCAGCTATAAGAAGACATTCTGTACCCGGCGCGGCTATGGTACCGTTATCACGCAGGCCGGCAGGTTTTATCCAGTTTCGCATGTATTCATAACTGCCATCAGTCTTCTCAACAAGGATAGCATCCCGGCCCGGTGAAACTGTGCCCTTTTCATCGATATGAAGGTTAGCAACAATAGAATGAGGGCCATTCACATCAGTGCCAATGACGGGGACAAAAATGGCAGATTGGGTAATGAGGAATGCGTTTTCACTTCCTTTGATGATGATTTCGGCGTCTTCTGGCTTGTTAACAAAGATTGAAACATCGGTATAGGGGGCCTCTGGGTTAAGAAATAGTACATCATCCACCGATGGTTTATAGGTATCCATACTGTTATCAACAATAAACAGCCATACCAGACTGTCCGGACCCTGTACAATTGGTCGTACACCGGGTAAAGCGATGAGAGGATAGGCTTCTGATTTATCCAAAAAGGGAGGGCCAAACAAAAACAGCGAATCCCAGGGGGTACCAGTGTTTTGTTCAGCTCTGATTTTTTCTGACAGGGTAATAACCAGAGTATCTGGTTGCCGCAGGAGGATCCCGTCAGTAGTTTCGTAATAACTGTTGTCTGAAGGTCGCTTGTTTGTGGCTGTAACCACAGCTCCAATACCGTCTTCTATTGCTATTGATTGTCCCTGGAAAAACCTGCCTTCCGGAAGATCCAGATAGGGAGGATTATTGAGATCAATATTTGTTTTGTCTTGGGGAAATATACCCAGGTCCCGGTCAAGGACTCCCGGTAAGAGCAAGGCAATGGTAGAAAAATCCCAGGAAACAAAATTTATGGTGCTTTGAAATGAAAACTCCTGGTTATAATTTGCCGTGTAACCCTGGGCGCCCTCGAAATTCCAATCGATGGATGTTACCGTAGCCGGGAGTTCGGAAAGCGGGCCTT
>JADFYW010000118.1 GCA_015232855.1 Fibrobacteria bacterium | reverse complement strand
TAAAACATTATTTTTCTTCAAGTAAAAAAGGTACTGAATTACAACGTTAAGCAGACATTTAGATTTATAATCTTGTGTTTGTAGACGGAATATCGTATAATAAAATCTGAAAATGTATGCGTTAGTAATCATTAAAAAAGTTAAAATTGAGAAGATCCGAAGTAATAAAAAAAGGAACAGGATAACATGAATATCAGCGCATTTAGAATCATCATTAAAAAATGGGGGTGGTCTGCTTTTTTGCACAACATTATTCTGCTTATTTTACGACATTTCCCCTGGCCACGGAACAGGGGGAAATATTTTTGCAGGAAATTAGCAAAATATTGTTTTTCAAAGAGGAATTTTAGTCCTGTGCATACAAATGTTGGCTGGCTGGTACTAGATTATTTGCAGGATAATGTACAAGCAACAATGGCATATGATGGTATGTGCGGTGAACAAAAAAATGTGGCGTTTGCTAAGACCCTTCCCTTTAAGGGTGGAGAAATTGTTTTTGATCTTGGTGCTCATGTTGGTTTTTATTCTATGCTTTTTGCCCGTCTGGTCGGACCGACGGGGCAGGTGGTTGCTTTTGAACCAGATCCATATTCTCTAGAAGCTATTAAACAGAGCGCACTCTTGAACGGCTATGATCATATCACATGTGAGCAATATGCGGTTTCAAACTGTACCAAAGAGGATTTCTTCTTTTTGTCAGAACATTCTGCTATGGGTTCATTTCTCGATCGGAATGAATTTGAAACTAAAAAAACATCTATCCAATGTATTACACTGGACGATTATATAAAAAATAAAAAATTTTCAAATATAGATTTACTTAAAATTGATATTGAAGGCGCGGAACACTTTGTTTTAACTCAGGCACGACAACTTTTAGATAAATACCGGCCCGATTTGTTTATCGAGGTACATTCACCATTGATCGAAGCGCTAGGGGGAACATGTGAAGATATGCTGGCACTAATTGCCGGATATAAATATAACATGTATTACCTGGATAATGGCCGACCAATCAAGTTTTCTGATAGTGTACCACAATATGGAAACTGGCACTTATATGCAAGTATGAAAGAACTTCATAGCTGAGGCTTTTCAGGTTCAATTGGTCTTGTTCAAAACTGATATTTTCTTGTCATTACATTGTCCACGCGAAAGTTGGTTACTTCTTCATAACTGTTATTATCATCAGTAACTGTAAATAGACGGCTTACACGGGTATCGCCTAGAACTGTTGAATCCTCTTTAGCCGTCCCCTGTTTAGAAAGACCAGCTGATGGAGCCTCTTCGTTAATCAATTGTTTGGCGTCAATGTGGTTCAAAAAAGCAAGAGAAAAACCTTCTTTAACCGTTTCTTTTGCTTCTGTTTCAGGGGCTTCCCCTCCAGAGTTTGTTAAGCACTATTTCATCGGGATAGTCGGTTGATTTTTAATCCTATCAGACTCAGCACATAGGACCCGGCAATCACAGATATCGATGAAATCAGAAGCAGGCTTACCCTGTTTCCATCAATCAGAATACCGAACAGCCAGGGGCTTAATGCCGTGGCAATGGCCATAAGCATTCCAGACAAACTCCGAATAGCACCCAGCGATTTAGTCCCGAAAAGCTCCGGAAGCAAGGCGTTTTTCAGAGTACTCCCCGTACCCATGGTAACACCACTCCCTATTAAAAAAACAAGACAGGCCCAGGAGGAGTCCCATAAGAACAGCATGAACATGCTTATAACTATAGGAAACAAATAAAACGGATACAGCCTTACAGCAGTATAACGATCAGTGAGCGGGCCTATGACAAAAGATGCTGCGATGCGGGAAAACGCATAGAGAAAAAACCAGGTAGCAACCCAAAGAGCCGGCCAATTTAACATGGTAGCGAGGCTGGCCTGATGCAGAAAATAGCCTGTAAGGAGAAATGGAGGGCAAACCATGCTCGGAACAAGAAGAATGAATTTTGGTTTCAACAGAAGATCAAAACGGTATATCTTTTTCGTTTTTTCTGATGTTGTTAATTCATGATCCTGGCCGGAGATCAAAACAGATTTTTTATAGAGAAATCGGGACAAAGGAAAAAATACAGCCACGAGGCTTATGCCAAGTAGAATAAATCCGAAACTATTTCCCCATCGGCTAAGAATGAGCCCAACAACAGGAGGTAAAAGCCCCTCTCCGATAGGGAACCCAAGATTGATAACACTAAGTGCCTTCCCCCTATCAGAGCCAAATGCACGTGCCCCTGAAGCGGCACTAATATGAGTCATCAAAGACTGCCCAGCCAGCCGAATCAGCGTTAACCCCATAAATAATGCGGCAACACCAGGTGCAAATGCCAATACCAGACAGGCAAGAAGAATAAGAATTCCCGTTCCTGTTGAAAATTTCCGTATAGAGATTTTGTCGAGATAAGCCCCTGCAAAAGGGAAAATTAAAGCATTGAGGAATGTCGCCATGGAGTACATTAATCCAAACTGTGCACTCGATAGTGCAAACTGAGAACGGAAATGGGGAACAAACAGGGCTATGAAAAAAGTCTGACCGAAACTGGACGTAAAGGAATGAAGTAAAAGATACCCGACATCGTAGGGACGAGACTTAAGAAAGGAAAAGTATCCAGTTGCCATAATCCGGAAAGGATAAGATATTCCCTAAAAACGGACTACCGAATTCCAAAGCAAATTACCTCAAGAATCTGAAATTAATCTTATATAATTGGATCACAATAAGCCTCTATCCAAACGGCTTAGCTCTTTTTTTATAATGAGTTATAAAAGATTCTCATAAGCTGTTGAATTCTTTTTAGTGAATTTTATAAACAAATATAATCCTGGCTCCAGGTTTAAAAAATGACTTGAAACAGGGAACTTGTTATTTTTTACGTAGAATTTCTTTGAAAGGAAGATTATGTATAAAAAAATATTCGTATTGATTGTTGTTTTGGGCTTTTCTTTAGGTACAAAGGTCTCTGCTCAAGTGAACCCTCATGCTATTGGTGCACGTTTAGGTGGTGGTAATTATGGAAATGGGTTCGAGGTTTCCTATCAACATGGTTTAGGGTCCGCAAATCGGCTGGAAGTAGATGTTGGCTGGAGCGGTGGTAGTCATCATAGCCATTTAGGTATAGCAGGAATTTATCATTGGGCCTGGAACATCACTAATGCTCTCAACTGGTATGTTGGTCCCGGTGCTGCATTAGGTCTTCATTCAGATGATAATGATAACGACAGAGATGGTATTGGTATTGGTGTTGGCGGACAAATCGGTCTTGAATTCGACTTTCAAAAAATGGGAGCACCTATATTAGTAGGACTGGATGCCAGGCCAATGTGGAATATCGGTGGCTATGGTGGCTTTGGTTCCGACGGCTCACTTTCTGTTAGATACATATTTTAAGCAATACTTTTTTACCAGCAAAATCCCGGACAGTATCCCCAAAACGGTGAATATTGTCTGGGATTTTTTTTATTCAGAAACGTCATGATTTATTTCTCCTGAATTCAAAAACACACTTTCAATACTGAGGCACTATCAAATTTTGTTCAAATATTACACTTTTTTACCAAAGCCCTCTATTTTGACATATTAACAGTTAATTTGCGTTTAAAACTCATTATTTTTTCTTTAAATTCTAGTTGCTTTTTTAATAAATGAAAGGACGTTAAAATGAAAACTATACAAGTTTTATTATTTCTCTTTGTTTTTTTAAACGTTGGAAGCCTTTTGGCACAAGAAAATGCTACAGAAGAAGTACCGCCTGTAGTTGAAACCCCATCTCCTGCTACAGAAGCTACCACTCCCGAACAACCTGTCACTAATGAAGCAGCTCAAGAACAACCAGTGGCAACCACTGAAGATGTTGTAGCTGACACAAAAGAAGCACCCGAACAGCCAAAACTAAAAGATTATAATCTGGGTGTGGGGCTCCTTTTCAATCTTGATATTCCTGCTGTTGTTACTTATACCCCTGAATTTTATTATCGTACCAAAATCAGGCCTATTGGACGTCCTATTCATTTCACCTTTATTCCAAATATCGGGCATGTAAGGAACCTGGAAGAGGGTAAAAAGACCCATAAATATGAATTTGGATGGTCACCTTTTGTAAGTGTTTCCTATCCGTTATTTTTCAAGGAAAAAGTTGGAAGAGCAGAAGTGCTAACCGGAGTTTCTTCTAAAGACAAGATGGGGGGCAGAATCACAGAACATACGTATTCATTTAAAACGGGAAACCTTCCAACTCAAACCGCATTTCTTATTGATGTGGGCTGGCGACAGATGCCCATATATGGAAGTGATCCCGAACCCTCAGATATTGAATCAAACAATATGTTGGTATACGGGGCTAAATACATGACAACCCAAAAGGGACGAGTGGATGCCGGAGAAGGTTCATATTATGAAGTAAAAGAGCTTCGTTACTATTTCTTTCAATTGTTCCAACCTCTTAACTTTGAAAAACCAGAGTCGCTACCAGATGACCGTTGGGCAAGTATGGGCTGGAAGATAGGTTTTCATACTTCAATGGGTGGAGCGTATGGTATGGTTCTTTCAGCTGGCAAAATGCCTGGTGATGAGGGAACAAGTGGTTTTCAAAATCTTGCAATGGATATTGGAATATACTGGCTTATTGGTCTTTATCCTCTGCCATTCTAAAAACATACATACACTCCAATTTTCTTCGTTTAGAATAACTTGAGGTCGAAATTTGCGACCTTTTTTTCTTCATTCTTAGTCAACGGGAATATCAAAGCCCTATTTTTAATGTGCTTTATGATAATGAAGCTACTCAAGTGACTTGTTATTTTAGCTGATCAAATATACTGTATGCAAAAATAAAAAATTGTGCTATATTCATAGTATTATCTATCAATAAAAAGAGGCTGCATATGTTTTTAAAACCCGGTAAATCAGGAACTATTTTCATTTTATGCATATTTTTTTCAGTTTTTCTGGTTTCACTTTCGGCCCAGGTTAAGGTAGCCTGTGTGGGAAATAGTCTTACTTATTCTCTTGCCTGGGATCCGGTAAATGATCCAAGGTTGGTTGCTCGTTTGGGGAGGCTCATGGGAGACGATTACGATGTGCACAAACCCTTTGCACAGCCTGGACGTACTGCCCTGCGCAATGCAAAATGGTCAATCTGGAAAGAACAGGAGTTTAAAGATATTTTCACCTGGAAGCCTAACATCATTACCATCATGCTGGGGACTAACGATAGTAAGGCAGAGAACTGGTCAACATTGAAAGACCAGTTTGAGGATGACTATAAAGCTATGATCGATACCTTTTCTACTATTTCACCAAAGCCTCTTATCATTCCTGTTTTACCGCCACATGCCGGTGAAGGTAAATGGAATATTTACGGCAGTGTCATTTTTAATGAAGTTATTCCCCGGATTCGCAATGTAGCCGAAGCTGCCGGTCTGGAATATATTGATGTAAATACACCAACAAGAGACAGTATTCAATATTTTTCCATATTGTTTCCAGACAGTGTTCACTCTGATCAAAACAGTGGAGGTCATCAGGTTATTGCTGATATTTATAGAGAAGGCATACTTAATCTTTATGAAAAACGCAGACCCCGGCAAAAACAACTCTGGTATGGCAAAAACCCCGGCGCTTTAGGAGAAGATTACCTTGTCGATAAACCTACTCTCCATATCTATCCTGCCCCAGACAGTATTGCTACAGGTGTGGGAATTATAATTTGCCCTGGTGGGTCTTATCAGAATGTGGCCATGGATATCGAAGGACACCCCACTGCGAAATTTCTGAACGACAACGGTATCACAGCCTTTGTTCTCAGATATCGTGTGAGTCCCTACAAACATCCCATTCCGCTGGGTGACGTGAAACAAGCCATGCGTATTGTACGGCATTATGCAGATGATTATAATCTCGATACAACTAAAATTGGGATTATGGGTTTTTCTGCAGGCGGACATCTGGCCTCTACCCTACTCACCCACTATGATAACGGAACTCCAGACCATATCAATTATATCCAGCGCAAAAAATCAAAACCTGATTTCGGTATATTGATTTACCCGGTGATTACCCTTAGTGGAACCAATACCCATACAGGCTCAAGAGACAATCTTTTGGGTACAAGCCCAGACCAGAGCTTAATCACCGAACTGTCTAATCATCTTCAGGTAACAAGTGCAACTCCCCCAACATTTATGGGGCATGGTGACGCTGATACCGATGTTCCTTTTGCAAATAGCGCTATATTTGATTCTGCACTCAATGCCAATGGGGTGGAATCCGAGTTATTTACGGACCCGGGTAAGGCCCATGGATACGGTATAGATGGCCAGTGGCCAGCGGCTCTGATAAACTGGCTTGGTAGAACGGGAGTGGTGAAGGTTAAAGATGTCAGGCGTAATGCAAGTCTGAATGCTTCTCAAAAAGTTATCAAAATTTATCCTGGTGATAGCCGCCATAAACTTCCTGCGAAAATTTATTATGAAGTGTCTGATAAAGAGAAGGTTGGAGCATCACAACTATTCGACTCAAAAGGGAATAAAGTAAAATCCTTGCAAAATTAACTATCCTGAATTCAAGTCATAAGTGCATGGCCGGTTAATTTTTTGATATTTAGTTCTGTAAATTTTTCAAAGGCCTCATAGGGCGTTAGGTATCCAAGTATTTTTCTCGGTCTACTGTTCAGTTTATCTATCGCATAATTCACCTCTTTTTCTGAAACATTATTCAATTCCATACTTTTGGGAAAATACTGACGTAACATCCTACCAGACTCTTTGTTCTTCAGTACATAATTATATATGGTTTCATGATGTAGAAAAATAACATTATCTATTTTTAACCGACCAGCAATTTGCTCTGGACTCCATGTTTCTTCAATATAACCATCAATCAAGAGTGTTATGTCTGGGGTAAGTTTAATTTGATCCATCGAGTAATTAGTTCGGATTTTAATTTTACATAAAGAGGCTGTCTCAAAATTATATTTGAAACAGCCTTTTTCTTAAATTTTAGCCTATTTTCTTTTAATAATTCTCTAGACACCTTACACTATAAGCTTCACGGCGGTCTGAATTAGTCCAGCGTACTGATTTAAAATTTGTATAGAGGGCGACCCTTATAGAGGTACTTGGCATATCATCATCAATAGAAGCCGTCCAGAAAACCGCACTTAACTCGAGATCCGTATAGGCTACGGGAAATCTACGAACACCCGCAGGAAGACCTGTAAATCCGAAAAAATCACTTCCGTTCCAAGATCTTGCCTTCAACATTTCTGATGCTGGACCATTTGTGGGATCATTACCAAGCGCATAAGCCATTTCTCTCCATTCTTCCAGGCTTGGTAAATGCCATCCGTTTGGGCAAATATCCATTCCGTTACCATGATCGTCGGCTGTAGCCACACCCCATTCATACAAACGACCATACGTATCACAATTATCCAGATTATCATCATAACAATACGACTTACTTGCAGGTACATAGTTTAAATTTTGTGCCATCCAAGTCTGAGGCCCAATTTTTACAACCTTATAAATTTTCCCATCACGTTCATCTTTCATGCTAGAAACTGTGTAATATGTTTTTAAATATTCTACGAGCTGGTCTAGTGCTTCTTGACTAAGATGAGAAAAACTTATAACGCTATTTTCTATGTTTGTGCTGGAATTTACCACATTAGGACCTGGTTCACCTTGTGGGCCTTGTGGCCCTTGCGGACCTATGGATCCCTGAACAAGCGGCAAATTAGTTAAACCGCTGCCATCCCCGACAAAGGCCTCAGCGTTGACCGTTCCATCAACAATAACAGCCCCGGCTTCCACCTGTTCTCCTTCCAGAATACTGGCATTATACACATCATTCCCATTCATATCAATACTGCCTTCCATGGCCTGTGAACCGTCGAGCGGCAAATATGAGGTTGAACTGGTGAGCAAAATATTATCAAATGTCTGTCCTGAAAAATAATTTCCGTTCATGCCGTTTACGACAATGCGCATCTGGTTGATACTGGAAATATTGTTACAGAATGGTACGTTCACCGCCTTCTGAACACCATTCACTGAGATAGAATATGATTTCGAATCAAGGTCAACTGTCACACTGATGCTGTTTGTGCCGGTAATCTGGGCAACCTGTGTCTGCTGCGTTCCAGCAACGTAACCAAATCCTTCTTCACTGGTAAATCCGCTGTTATCATCGCCGTACCGGAGTGCTACCGCAGCGCCATCCGTCGTACTGGAGTTGGTCATACCGTTTCCGAGTTGTATCAGTAATTCGTAAATATTTTCATAATTCACTCTTCTCCAATTCATGGTGAAAGACCAGGTCAGCGTTCCAGCGGACTGTTCCGCAAATGTTGTGCTGAGCACCGGTTTCATGTTCATGTCGTTCAAATTGAAATACGCAACATTGTTTTTGACTTCCACAGTACTGCCTAATTCCTCGAATTCAACCCAATCTCCTCCTAGCACCGCACCATCCGCACGATCAAAATCATCGGATATCAGAGTTTTTGATGTGCCAAATGAAGGTAAAACTATTATTAGTGTAATCATCAGGAATAGTATTACTCTGTTACCGCTTGCCAGTGTTTTATTCATTTTCCCCCTCCTTACAGGTTGTTTAGTGTATTTGAGCATAACATAATCACTTACACATAGAGTAGTAACATGTGCTATACATTTTCTAAAACTGTATGGTGATAATCAGGCAAATCACAAGCCTGCATTTCAGACGACAGTTCTGGGTCCCAGTTTAACTAATTATTTGCCTTCTGGATGTGCATTCTTTATAGAACATTTTGCTGTTCGGTAATCTAAGCATTATTTACGATAGAGAACACTTCATCCGCATAACCCTAAAATACAAACCTGATATCCGTTAAGCCCAAGACGTCCGCATCCCTCAACACGCTCAGGGACTGATAGGGATTTTGATTCCGGAATTATATCAAAACTAAGCTAATCACAGAATCTGGAGAAAGTATACAGAAGTACAGATAATATTCAAAATTGGCACCTAAACTGCAATATGTGTTTACCTTCCCATAAGATTGATTAATCAACCGCTATAAATTGCAGCAACACAAATTAGCTAAAAAATACGGTTTTTCAGTTCATATATGTTAGTCTAATTTTCTAATGTAACATAACAGGTTTCTGTAACCAAAAGGGACAGGGTCAAGTTAAATCAATGCAGTATTATTTGGGTTAGCTATTTCAATCTTAAAACGAAAACATCAGTTTTGAACAAGAACTAGCTATATATTGTTTGCCTCGTGTTTTGATGAAATATATCCGGATGGTTTACCATATTGATTATACCATCTTAAATACTAAATACATTCCAGTTCTTCCCATAATTTTAATATTCACAGAAAAACCCGGAAAATGTAAAAAAGCAATCCGTTTTAGGAACTTAAATTTTAAACTGGGACAAAAGACCTTTCAGGTTTCCGGATAGTACTGCGAGTTCTTCAGCACTGATTTTCACCTGTTTAATCTCTGAAGATGTGTCAGTAACAGAATTACTGACATTGCCAATAGTATCAGAGACGTGTACCAAACCTTCAGCTGATTCTGTCACATTTTTTGCCACATCCTGTGTTCCATTGTGTACTTCGTGTACCATCCGTGCAATTTCGTTAATTGAATTATTTTGCTGTTCCACAGCACTGACAATAGACTGGGAAATAGTATTAACCTCTTCGATAACTACAGTGACCTGATCTATAGCCTTGACAGCTTCACTCGTATTTGCCTGCATATCCTCTATCTGGGATGCAATTTCATGAGTTGCCTCAGCGGTTTGTTTCGCAAGCTCTTTGACTTCATTAGCAACTACAGCAAAGCCTTTACCTGATTCACCTGCAGATGCGGCTTCGATTGTGGCATTAAGGGCAAGGAGATTGGTTTGTTCGGCAATTGCATTAATTACATCAATAATTTTTCCAATTGAATTGGCCGTTTGACCGAGTTTGTCCATTATCTGTTTGCTGTTTTGGGCATGGGAATTAGCGCTGGAGACTATCTGGATTTCTTTCTGGCAGTTTTGAGCAACATCATTTATTGAAGCACTCATCTCCTCAATTGCGGTTGCAACAGAACTGGATGACTGAGACATTTCTTCAGCTGCTGAAGAGATCGTGTTGATATTAACTGAAGCTTGTTTAGCAGCAGTTGCTACAGAAGCGGTCTGGCTGTTCATATTATCCGCATTATGAGCAATACTTGAAGATATTCCGGAAAGTTGTTCAGCAGCGTCGGCAACCGTATTTGCGTTAGCGATTATAGTTTTTACACTTGCATGGAGCGTATCCAGGAACTGAACAAGATGTTGGGTCATTTCTCCGGTTTCATCACCAGAATGTATCTTAGGGCGCATGGTCAGGTCGCCCTTAGAAAGATGCTTAAGCAGTCTGCTCAAACTGGTAATGGGCCTGACAATAGTCTGAGAAATACGATAGGCAAAAAAACTGCCGACAATAAATACCAGTAAACCTATACTCCATGAAGCCGTTTTGACCAGATTAAAAACCCAATGGGAAAGATTGGTATTCGCAGAATGAAATCCGTTCGGCATACGATCAACGTCCTTCTGCATTGCGTATATTCGGGTTAAAATTTCTTTTCGCTCAGTTTTATCAGTACTCAATCGGTACCTTTTTGCAAGTGTAAGAAATTCACTTGAAACGACATTGAAATCCTGAGCGAGTTGCAGCATAGTTTTCACCAGCGGATGAAAAGAAAATATACTAACCAGGCGGAGAACATCTTTCGTTTCTTCATGGTCCCATTCCGTAAATATTTTATCGTATTTTTGAACAACAGCAGGTTTTACACCCGGTTTTATTTCTTCCAGAATGCTGCCAAAAAGGAGGCTGTAAGAATGTGCTTTTTCCATATGCTTTTTAAAGTCTGCATAATGATCGGGGTCATCTGTTTTTAAATACTGGAAGAAATAACTGGTGCCCAGGAGATGATTAATGGTGTGTACTCTTTCTACAGACTTGATATCGCTGATAGAACTTATGATACCAATAAATTGATAAAAAAGAATAATGAGAACCACAATACCAATGCTGGGTAAACCTATGATGGTGTAGTTCTTCCGGCTTACATTGCCCATAAAGATTCTTTTAAAAATGCCCATGTTGATATCCTCTGCAGAGAAAAAACAAATGTAATAATTCCATTTTACCATAAATTAATGAGGTATTCAGTGAATTTATGGAGTTTGATTCGGCTTTTAATGAATTAAACGCAAAAATCTAGCTTTTCACTGGAAATAAACGTGGGGACAGACCAATAATTTACCGTCCCCACCCAATTAAACTGTCTGCTAATTCCCATGCTATTCCCCATCCAGGCAGACAACTGACAATTAGAATAACAAAAAATATACGTAAAACATTTTTGCCACATCTCTGATAAGCATTATTTTCTCCTGACGGTCCCTGGAACCAAAAGGGACAGAGACAAGTTAAATCAATTCAGTATTTTTTTGGTTAGCTATTTCAATCTTAAAACGAAAACATCAGGTTTGAATAAGAACCAGCAATATATTGTTTATCTCGTGTTTTATGAAATAAGAGAATAAAAGATAATTTAAGCGATATTTTCAGCAGGAGAAGCAGTCGGTTTTTAGTGATAATTGCCAGTTTTAAAGGATGTTGATATATTAAAAACTGCGCTTACATTACAAAGAACCTCCAGAGAGGAGACTAAAATGAGTAAAATAGTCGTTTTTATTGTTTCAGTTTTAGTAGGTTTGATTTTATATATGTCTAAACCATCTTGGCTTTTTCCTGATGCTATAAAAGGTAGGCCGCTGGCCTCACTATATGTTCCTGGTAAATCAGGGCATGCAGGGTTACTTTGGATTCTTACTGATGGATCATTTAGTTATGGTACTTCATCCACAACCGGTAATTCCAAGACAACGGGAAGAGGCGGGCTATTTTGTAAAACACGCCTTTACCGGTACAATCCTGTTGATAAGAAAGTGATATCTATGCAGGTAGATAAGTACGATGACCTTCCTTCTCACTCTTTTTCTTTATTTTTAAAGGATGATGATGTATGGTGTATCAGTCCACAGTCTTTTCGTATATTCCGGTATAATTCGCATACGGGTGAACGTGATTTGGAAACGGCGAGTTTTTGTGCAAGATTCTCTGAATTATCAGCAGGTATTGGAAAAATTAGGGTAGAAGAAAAACCCTGGCGCCTGAATTTACAAACCACTGATGGTAGAGACTTTGTGTATAAATTTTCAAAAGACTCTCTCTATAGCAAGCAGTCGATAGAGTCCCAAAAAAGGCAGGAAATAATTAGAAGACGGCAAATGAGGATTCGGGAAAATATTAATCAGTCAAAATCTGCGACAAGGATAATGAATCTCCAACAGGAGAAAAATTCTCCCTCAGAAGTTTCGTCAGACTTTTTTCTGGTTAAAGAACAAAATTCTGATGTGCGGCATCGTTTGTGTATTTTATCGGGACCCGCTCAAAATATTGCCAGGTTCCGTTTTAGTTCTCTTCAAGATACCTCCCGCTTCGAAAAGAATCAGTTATCCCAGCCACTTGTTATGAAGCAGGTTTTTCTTGAAGGTGCATTGATGTACAAAGATAGCGAATATGCTATTGTTGTTCATCAGGATCAGGTAGGGAAAGACGCTGATAGAATAATATCCTGCTATGATACAAAAGGTAAACTCCGGTTTATGCTAGAGGAACATCAGTTGTTAAAAGGAATGGCTTTATCAAAAGATGATTCTTTCTCAACCTGGTTTTTTATTAGTCACAATATGCATGCAGATATTGCTGGTGATGTTGCGACCTTATCATTACAAGGTAATAAAAGGGGAGGAGTGATCGGAGTTAGTTTGACGACTGGTCAACGGCTTTGGGAGTTTAATAATTAGTATCTGTTCAAAATAGCTGATTAATATTAGCCACAGAGTACACAGAGAACGACCCGCACGATGCGGTAAGTGTCACCAAAAGCAGGATTGCTGGAAAGGTGACCACAGAGGGGTTATATTTTTAAATTTTAAAACTTTTCTCTGTGTCCTCTGTGACCTCTGTTGCTAATGACACCTATTCTGAACAAGAACTAATTAGCAAAAGAAGGTCGGACCAGTTTACATTCTTTTTTCAACTTAGATCCGTTTGATGAGTTCAATCATACCGGAAATCTTTAATAAATATTACCCCATTCTTTCCAGAATTTCAAACGTATCGTTATCGGTCCCAGGGACCAAAAGGGACAGAGACCTGTGAGGACGTTGTCTTCATGGGTTGATAAAGACATTGTATCCATTTCGAGAAAAAGCTACCTTTTTGTGAGACTTCATTTTTCAAGTTTATATGGAACAAACATTAATGTGAATTCCATACCGTAAAAATTGCCTCTTTTTTGAAGTATTGCTGTAATAGCATCTGGAAGAGAAAATATATGACTATTAAAGTTGTTTCAATAATGTCAGTCTTCAATGAAGATGATATTATTTCTCAGTCTATAGGCCACCTCATTGAGCAGGGGATCGAAGTATACTTGCTAGATAATTGTTCCACAGATAACACTATAGAAGAGGCCAGTAAATGGTTAGGGAAAGGGCTTCTTCACATCGAGAAATTTCCGGACGATGCGGGTTATCCGAATGAAAATCAAAAAAGCTTTATTCTTCAGGACATACTAAAAAGAAAAGAAGAAATTGCTCAGGAGATTAAAGCTGATTGGTTTATAAACTCAGATGTAGATGAATTTCAATTCAGTCCGTGGGAAAACCTCAATCTTAACCAGGCTATTGAATTTGTAGACGAACTTGGCTTTAATGCTATCAACCACAAGCGTCTGGAATTTCAACCGGTAAACAACGAGTTTCGTCCTGGGTCAGATGTAATGTCTCACATAAAGTATTTTACACCTCAACCCATATTTTGCGGACCGCCTCTGGTCAGAATCTGGAAAAATCAAAACGCGCCTGTACATTTAGCAAGATCCGGAGGACATTTAACAGAATTTCCTGGAGCGTTAAGGGCCCCTATACGCTTCCTGATGCTCCACTACTGTATTAGAAGCCAGACCCATGGTGAACAGAAAATATTTAAGGAAAGGCTGAACCGATTTTCAAAATATGAAAAAGATGAACTAAAAATGCACCCTCACTATAATACGTATTTAAAAAATGAAAGCATACTTAAACGTGTTGATGATTTAGAATTATTTGATTTGAACCGAGAACGGGCAAAGCTACTTTCTGAATTTTCCAAGAACCTTTTATACTTCAATAAAATCAATCAGGTCTCGTATAATTTTTTTGACCTTACCCCGAAAGAATTGAACACATTTATAAATAAAAACTATACAGACGTTGAATTTGATAAAATCCTATCAAGGTTTTTATCAATAAGTGGAGTTAGTCAGGAAGTACTGGAACCTGAAGAAAATTTTGATCTAAACCATATAAATGATTATCGGGCTATAATTGAGATCTATCTTATGAAGGTGAACCTCGGACAAAACATTGACCTT
>JADFYW010000117.1 GCA_015232855.1 Fibrobacteria bacterium | reverse complement strand
ATTGGGCTGTCCATGGGGAAACTTGACCGGGAACGCTGGCAAAAAGACCAGGAGTTTTTTGTAAACCGGGTCAAAGAATTAGGCGGAGATGTTCTCACCAAAAATGCCGGCGGAGACCCGGCTACACAACTGAAGCAATGTGATGAGTTATTACAAAAGGGAGTAAAAGTACTGGTGGTAATGCCTTGTAATTCTGAAGCCGCAGCTGAAATCGTATCAAGAGCTCATAAAAAATCAGTGAAAGTCATATCTTATGATCGCCTGATATCAACGGCCGATGTTGATTTATATGTCACATTTAATAATGTTGAGGTTGGAAAAATCCAGGCAAGTTCCATTATAGAAAAAGCTCCCCACGGTAACTACCTGATACTCAAAGGCGATCCAGGTGATAACAATTCAGCCATGTTATACAAAGGGCAAATGAAAGTTCTAAAACCCTTCCTGGCAAAAGGTGACATAAAAATTATTCAAACCGCATCCTGCAAAAAATGGAGCGAAACCGAGGCCTATAAAATTACTGCAGGTGCACTTAAACAGCATAAAATTGACGCTATCATTGCAAGTAATGATGCTATTGCTTCAGGGGCCATTAAAGCCATGACAGAAATGGACCTACAGGGGAAAATCCCTATATCAGGCCAGGATGCAGACCTGATGTCATGCCAGTATATCGCACAAGGTATTCAGACCGTAACGGTTTATAAACCTATTAAGCAACTGGCTGAATTTGCAGCTGCCCAGGCAGTAAAAGCCTGCAGAGGAGTTCCCTTTGATAACACCGGAAAAAAGGTGAATAATGGCAGGAAAAACGTACCAACTATCTTTCTTGAGCCGGTACCTGTTACCCGGGAAACACTCATTAGCACCATTATAAAATCTGGCTTTCATACTAAAGAAGAAGTCTATGCCGAAAAAAAAGAAGAGCTAATCGAAGAGCCACATAATTAACAGTAGCGCAAAGTCTTTGCGTAACAACTTTACTCCAAAATCGTATTTTTCGATGCCAAAATCACCATTCTTTCCGTAAAAATAGCGATACAACTCCTCAATTTTTAGTAAATTTACGCCTTGGTAAAACAGGCAGATTCCTGTTCCATTCTATTTTTTTACATAGAAAGGAAAAATACCCAAAATTTTTATGATGAACTAATTTACTAAACAAATCATTTAAACATCCTAATACCCATCAGGAGGAAAAATTATGGAACCTAAAGGCGATATTGCTGTAATCGGCCTGGCTGTTATGGGCCAGAACTTAATCTTAAACATGAATGACAACGGTTTTACTGTTGTTGCTTTTAATAGAACAGTATCAAAAGTTAATGACTTTTTAGATGGTGAAGCCAAGGGTACCAATATTATCGGTGCTCAGTCTGTAGAAGAAATGGTCGCCAACCTCAAAAGACCCCGTAAAGTCATGCTTATGGTTAAGGCGGGCGAAGTAGTAGATAAATTTATTGAAATGGTACTCCCCCATCTTGAAGAGGGTGATGTAATCATTGATGGTGGCAATTCTCATTTCCCAGATACCATCCGCCGCACCAAGATGTTGGAAGAAAAGGGAATGCTCTATATCGGAACAGGTGTTTCAGGTGGTGAAGAAGGCGCCCGTAAAGGTCCTTCTATTATGCCTGGTGGCAGCCCTAAGGCCTGGCCTCTTGTTAAGGATATTTTCCAGGCAATCTCAGCTAAAACAGATTCTGGCGAACCCTGTTGCGACTGGGTAGGAGAAAATGGTGCAGGTCATTATGTGAAAATGACTCATAACGGTATTGAATACGGTGATATGCAACTTATCTGCGAAGCCTATCAACTCATGAAAGAAGGTCTCGGACTTTCAACTGACGAAATGCATGAAGTATTCACCGAATGGAACAAAGGAGAACTCGACAGTTATCTCATCGAAATTACCCGTGACATTCTGGGTTATAAAACAGAAGAGGGCGAAGTTGTTGTTGAGCAGATTCTTGATACGGCCGGTCAAAAAGGAACAGGCAAATGGACTGGTATTTCTTCCCTTGATTTGGGAGTACCTGTTACCCTCATAGGCGAAGCGGTATTTTCCAGATGTCTTTCGGCTTTAAAAGACGAACGTGTTGCCGCCTCCAAAGTTTTAAAAGGGCCTGGCACCAGTTTTGAAGGAGATAAAAAAGTATTTGTAAAAGATATCGAAAAAGCTCTCCTTGCCTCAAAGCTGGTATCTTATGCACAAGGCTATATGCTTCTGCGTGAAGCCGCTAAGGAGCACGGCTGGAACTTGAATTATGGTGGCATTGCTCTCATGTGGCGTGGGGGTTGCATTATCCGCAGTACCTTCCTGGGTAAAATCAAAGAAGCATTTGAGAATAACCCTGATCTGCACAATCTGTTACTGGATGACTGGTTCAAGGGCGTCATTGATGACTGCCAAGCCTCCTGGCGCAAAGTGGTTCAGGAAGCTATCCGCCTGGGTATCCCAGTACCGGCTTTCACTACAGCCCTTGCTTTTTATGATGGCTATCGTAATCCCCGCCTGCCTGCCAATTTGCTGCAAGCCCAGCGTGATTATTTTGGTGCGCACACATACGAGCGTCTGGATAAGCCCCGCGGTGAATATTTTCACACCAACTGGACAGGACGAGGAGGAAATACTTCCGCTTCCACCTATACGGTTTAGAAACATAAGTTCCTCCCTTTTTGGGAGGAACGCTCCTTATCAGGAACTCACTATGCCCCTAAAAAGAAGACGCAAACATAATCCAGAAACAGAATGTCACTGTTGCCGTAGCACAGTCAATTTTTGTTGGACTTGTAAATGCGGTTTTAGTATGTGCCAACAATGCTATATGGACAACGAATGGGGTATGACCTGTAGCGGTGTTTCCTGGCAATGCCCCGACTGTGGGGAATCAAACGGGCTTGGTAATTCATAAAAACTATTCGATTTAAAAAACAAATTTATAAATACCAGAACCAGTCATTGCCCGGCTTGACCGGGCAATCTATCACCTTTTCAGATAAAACCGCGTTTTTACAAAAAAAATTTTAGGCTGGATTCCCCGGTCAAGCCGGGGAATGACATATTACCACATTGAACGTATCATTTTGAGACCGTTTAATGTTGATGATTACGTTACTGTTCTTTTTCCGATTCCAGCTTATGCAGAACTTCTCCTGCGTGGGGCACAACGAGTATTCCCTCATCTTCGCGGTTTTCATAGTCTGCGATATTAATAGAATCGGGATCCATATAGCCGAGGTTAATTGATTTACACACCTCTTCAGGAATCTTTGATGCAAGAATAACATTCTTTACATTAGGTGTTTCCACACCATTTTCATAGGTTCCAGAACCACGTACATGAGTTGAATGGGCGAGGACCCCACCGGGGATATGCTTGAATTTATCCATCTGGGCTTCAAAATAAGGAAGGGTATGATATCCAATTTCTTTGATATGTTCACCATGTACTACTGATATTTCATCCATATGAGGAGCATAAATAATGAGTGTTCCACCTTGTTCAACCACAGGCTCCATCTTATACATACATTTTGCGGCAGTCCAGAGTTCAGGATACATAGGCGGACAAATAGAAAGGACCGTCTTATAGGGCTTAGGACACCATTTGATGTGGGTTTTTGCGGCATGTTTGGCAGCCTCTTCATAGGCCTCTTCGGGCTTCCCGGCATAGATACCATGGAGCCCTTTTTGGGTAACCACAAGACTGATACAGTATTTTGGCAAGTCAACCATAGAGGCACAATAATCAATAAAACGTCTTACGGGTGTGTAATGGGTACCAATTATTTCACGGTTAGTTATAAGAGCTCCCAGCCAGTGAAATGAGTCAATTATTTTTTGCCCGGCAACACCAGGGAATAAATATTTATTGCCACCACTGAACCCCACAACTTCGTGTGGAAAAGTTGGACCAATAATTATAATCTGATCATATTTAAAAATCATCTTATTAACATTCACCATGATGCTATAACTCAGCTTGCCGTCAGTTAGATACTCCATCTGGCCCGCAGGGATTTCTCCAATATCAAGCAGGTGGTCAGGGTTATCAAAGAGGTGGTTGAAGATTTCTGTTTTAGAGAATTCTTCTTTATGGGTTTTCTCATCAATTTCCAGGTATTTATAGATAGCTTCCATTGAAAGTGGAGCATGGGTACCGAGGGCAATAAGCATATCCAGTTTTTCAACCTTGGGTTTAAAAAGGCTGTTTATCTCAGTGAGAATCATATTGAGCGGACAGGTACGCGTATCATCGGGGATAATCAACAGGACTTTTTTACCATCAAGTTCCATATCCTGGGATGCTCTTGCCACAACCATCCGGACATCAGTTTTATCCAGTGTTCCCCCGTTATCCACACTAATTTCTATTGTAGCCATGTTATCGTCTCCTTTAAGATTTTTAAAAACTCGTTAGGTTAAACTCCACTAAAAGCAGAGAACCCTCCATCTATGGGTATCACGGTACCGGTAACAAAACCAGCCCCTTCGTCTGACACCAGCCAGAGCAGTGTTCCAACAAGGTCTTCCGGACCGCCGAACTTACCCATGGGAGTTTGACTGATAATGGTATTCCCTCTTGTTGTAAGGCTTTCATCTTCGTTAGTAAGCAGTCTGCGGTTTTGGTCGGTAAGAAAAAAACCGGGAGCAAGAGCGTTTACCCGAATGCCCATTTTAGACATATGAACGGCAAGCCATTGGGTGAAATTGCTTACTGCTGCTTTTGCCCCGCTGTAGGCAGGTATTTTGGTAAGAGGGGTAAAAGCATTCATGGATGAGATATTGATGATATTGCCCTTTTTAGCCTCAGCCATGTCTCTGGAAAAAACCTGGGTAGGCAACAGGGTACCAAGAAAGTTAAGGTTGA
Organism: Fibrobacteria bacterium; assembly: GCA_015232855.1. Classification (GTDB taxonomy): domain Bacteria; phylum Fibrobacterota; class Fibrobacteria; order UBA11236; family JADFYW01; genus JADFYW01. The sequence goes on along the minus strand of JADFYW010000117.1, from coordinate 9,738 downwards.
ATACAAACTCAATTCCTTTGGGATCCAAATCGTAAAAAGTAGTCAGCTCCTCGTTTTTATTATCCAGGTCTTCAGGAAATAAAAACTCTTTTGTGGTAGTGCCTTTGGGATGATTACCCCCAGCGCCATTCACCAGAATAGCAACCGGACCAAAGGCTTTCTTAATCGTCTCATGAGCACTTTTGATACTCTCAATTTCAAGAATATTACACTCAACGCCCATGGCCTTGCCACCGGATTGATTAATTTTTTCTGCTGCGTTATCCGCAGCTTCCTTTCGCAAATCAAGAATAGCAACTTTTGCCCCACATTCAGCCAAGGCCTCTGCCATAGTTGAACAAAGTACGCCCCCACCACCCGTTACAACAGCGGTTTGATTTTCCAGATTGACTTTAAAAGGAACTGCCATGATAATCTCCATTATTTAAATACAACATATTAAGAAATTTAATATTAACCGCAAAGACGTAAAGAACGAAAAAGCAGATAGTTTTTCATGCCACAACAGGTATGATATACGAAAAGTGGCTTAAGCTTCTGCAAAAGACACTAAACCGGAGGTCTAAGCTGTTTCAAGCTCTTTTTTTTTAATGTTTTCCACTATGTTTACCAGGTCTCTGCCATACCGGACATAGCTTTTATACATCTTTTCTTCTGAAGAGTCTACAGAAGCATCATGGAAAACAACCGCAAGATGAGGTTCAATAGAAAGGCCACCATCATAACCCGAATTTATGGCATCAGTCAAAATCTGCTTCACACAGCCCTGGCCCTTTCCTGGATACGTGTATTCTGGTTCATTTTTATCAGCATGCCAGATTACATCTTTAATATGAATATATTCAACATGTTCTTTGACCTTCTGGTAAAATTCCCAGCTATCCTGACGAGGCCAGGGTTTTGATTTGGAACGGTCAGGATTTAAAAGTGGATTACCGGTATCATACACCAGTTTAAGACCTGGCACATTTTCAATGAGACGCATTGTATATTGCCAACTCATACCACCATAATTCATACAATTTTCATGCACAGGAGTAATACCTGCGTCAGCAAACATCTTTTGCAACTCACGTAAACGGCGATAGCGCTCTTCTTCCATCTGGTCATCGGGATCATTTTCTTCAATGACGGCATAACTCATAATACGCACAAGTTTAGTTCCCAATTTTTGCATACGAGGAATAGCCCGTTTAGCTTCTTCAAAAGAAGTGTCTTCGGCATCTGTTATTTTTTTTGCCCAGTTTGCAATGGTTGACCCAAAGCAGTTTATTTTAATATCAGCCAGTTCGAGTACTTCCTGGACCCGATCAAATTCAGCATCAGAAATATCATGAATATTGGTGCCCCCGATACAGCGTGACTCAATGTTACGCCAACCAAGCTCTCGTGTTGCTTTTACCTGGCCTTCAAGGCCCTTAGCTGCTTCGTCTGCGAATCCTGTAAAATACATAGCATTTCCCCTTTAGAAAGATTTGTCCATATTTTGTTCAACTTTTTTCACTACTTTTTGATCGTAATTAGAAGTAGCAATTAAACTATCAAGCTTGTTGGCATAAGCCTCTGAATCAAGAGGCAGTTCTATGGTTTCTCCCATTAAGGAAGAATAGAGTGTTGCATTAGCCAGTTCCACCGAATTAATACCCTCTTCTGCCGGAGCAATAAGCGCTTCTCCATCCACGATTGCATTCACAAAATTCTGAAGCATAGCAACATGCTGGTCAGGGCTCTCTTTAAGCGGTATTTCGATGTTCCATATATCCGGCTGATCAAAACCGCCGGAAGCATTCTTTGAAAACTCAGACATGGGTTGTTCGTTACGAGTGAAAAATAGCTTATCATTCTCAATCACAACCTTTCCACGTTCTCCGGCTAGTTCGAAACGATTTGTACCCGGAGCTTCCCCGGTAGTAGTGATAAAAACACCTGTGGCCCCGTTTGCCCACTCGAGATAAGCGGTGACCTGATCTTCTACTTCAATATCATGTTTTGCGCCAAGATGGGCAAAACCACGCACTTTACTTGGCATACCACAAAGCCACTGTAACAAATCAAGCTGATGTGGACACTGGTTTAAAAGCACTCCTCCGCCTTCTCCTTTCCAGGTAGCACGCCAACGACCATTGGCATAGTAAGAGGCTGTACGGAACCAATCCGTTATAATCCAATTGACCCGGGTAATTTCGCCCAGTTCACCATCTAAAATAAGCTGTTTGAGTTTATTAAATGCAGGAGCAGTCCGCTGATTAAACATCGCACTGAACACCAGATCTTTATTGCTATGAGCAGCAATCAATTTTTCACAGTCTTTTTTGTGTACCGAAATAGGTTTTTCTACCAGAACATGAAGCCCCTGATTAAGGGCCTCTATACCCAAACTCGTATGTAAAAAATGGGGAGTAGCAATATGCACTGCATCAATTTCACCTGAAGCCATCATTGCACTACTGTCGGTATAGGTTTTGGGCCCTTTAAACTTAGCCAAAGCACTTTCATCTTTATCAGCTATTGCCGTGAGCTCACAATTCTTTACTTTTCCTTCAAGCAGCCTGTCTGCATGATATTTACCAATACCACCGACTCCAATCAGGCCTAAACGTACTTTATCCATAGAATTCCTTTGGCGTTCTCAAATTATTCAACAATCAGATGTAAAAACCTTTCTTCCCCTTTGATTTTACAGACCAATAGCGAGGTGCGTAAAGATTGATTACACTTACCAGCTTAATACTAATAAGATTGTTATCCTACAGCAAATACCTCTAATATATCCTATTTAGACCCTAAAAAGGAGTCCCCAAGGGGGTATTGAGTAAAAAAAAACCTCTAAATAAGCGATTTTTTCAATATTTTTTCGGTCTTAGTACTCAGAAAACCCAATTTTCACTAGTTACTATCTTATGTAAATCTTTTGTAATTTTTACAAATCCCTACCAATCTGCTAATAATTAGTGTTTTCAAACCCATAAAACACCTAAGATGACGTAATTCTGTTTTTTATTTTTATTGTAAACTCGGGAATAAGGAGTTCGCAGAATCCTGCCATTCCGGAGCGCGCAGCCTGTCCGCCTTCCTTAGTACTGCTAAGTACGGAGGACAGGCCCTAGGGGTGCAAGCCGGAATGACTTTTTAAAGTATTTTGAAGAACTCATTACTATCGAGTTATAAAGAAATAAAGGTGAACAACATACCAGGAGTTCCATTATGACCACCAAACCATTCATGAATGAGAATTTTATACTGCATTCTGAGACCGCTGTAAAACTCTACCATGATTACGCTGTAAAAATGCCGATTTTTGATTATCATAATCATCTGCCATCAGAAGAAATAGCTGGCAATATGCAATATGAGAATCTTACCCAGATGTGGCTAAGAGATGATCATTACAAATGGCGCGCCATGCGGGCAAATGGCATTCGTGAAAAATTTATAAAGGGAGAGGCCTCTGACTGGGAAAAATTCGAAGCCTGGTCAAAGACGGTTCCCTATACCCTCTGCAATCCTCTGTATCATTGGACTCATCTGGAACTCAAAAAGCCCTTTGGTATTGAGGACAAACTCCTCAACCCGGATACAGCCAAAAATATTTGGGACCAATGCGGTGAAATGCTCAAACAACCTGAATTCACCGCCCGTGGTGTCATGGATAAGTGGGATGTAAGAGCCTTATGTACAACTGATAATCCCACAGACAGTCTTGAGTTTCACAAAAAGATAAAAGAAGACGACACTTGCAAGATAAAGACTCTACCTACATTCCGTACAGAAAACGCTATGACGGTCGAGAACCCAAAAGCCTTTAATGACTGGGTTAATCTACTGGAAAGAGTGAGTGGCGTATACATATCTGATACCGATTCATTCCTCGAAGCAATAAAAAAACGCCATGATTATTTCCATGAGATGGGCTGTCGCATTTCGGATAATAGTTTTACACGCCCCTTTTCAAAAAAATATTCCATGAAAGAAATTAAACAGAGTTTTGATATGCTGAGAAAAGAAAAGCGACTGCGCTCTTTTGATGCCCAGAAATTTAAAAGTTGGCTCATGCATGAACTTGCGGTAATGGACGCGGATGCTGGCTGGACGATGCAACTGCATATTGGTCCGATCCGCAATAATAATACCCGTATGTTCCATCGTCTGGGCCCTGACGCAGGATACGACTCCATGGCCGACCTTGATATCATCGTGCCCCTGGGACAGTTTTTCGACAGCCTGGATAAAATTAAAAAACTACCTAAGACCATAGCCTACAACCTTAACCCTAAAGACAACACCGCTCTTGCCGGGATGCTGGGGAACTTCAATGAAGGCCCAACCGCAGGTAAAATGCAGTATGGCCCAGCCTGGTGGTTTTTGGATCAAAAAGACGGTATGGAAGAACACATGAAAGTACTTTCAAACATAGGTCTCTTAAGCCGTTTTACCGGCATGCTCACCGATTCCCGCAGTTTCCTGTCTTTCTCACGACACGAATACTTCCGCCGTATTTTGTGTAATTACATAGGAACCAAAGTAGATGCAGGAGAACTTCCATCCGATATGAACCTGCTCGGAAAAATGGTCGAAGATATTTGTTATAACAACGCAGTGAACTATTTCGGTATAGAGATTTAGTAACTCGTTAGTTAGTATCTGTTCAATATTAGTCTATGATTGTCAATGCACCAACAACGTCATTACCCGGCTTGACCGGGTAATCCATAAAATCGCCAATCCTGGGATGGATCGCCCGGTCAAGCCGGGCGATGACAATTGTAGTAACCGAACCCGGTTTACTTTCAACTAACCTCAATTTTGAAATAGAATTAGTTAGTGTCATTCTTAGAGTTTAAGACAGTACAGCCTCTTTTTTAGTTTCAGATACAACCTCTGTTACATCAGAGGCAAAGGGCGTCCATTTCTCACTGCTTTTATTGCTCTTTATAAGCGTACTGATAAACTCCATACCTCTCACACCATCTTCGACGGAGGGGAAGTCAAGCATGAGAGATGTTGGAGCATTTCCAGTTTTAACCGCACGGATAGTGTCGGTAAAATTTTGATAAATATTAGCAATAGCTTCAAAAAACGCTTCGGGATGACCGGGTGGAAGCCGGGTGGCCCTTGCCGCCGCTTCACTCTTTGCGGCCACATAACCTGTCCCCCTGCGCCAGGTCTGAAGGGGGCCGTCTTGCTCCTTAACAATGAGATAGTTCGGGTCTTCCTGGTGCCATTCAAGGCCTTTCTTCTCACCATATATCCAAATACCGAGATCATTCTCATGACCAATTGAAATTTGACTCGCATAGAGCACACCCTTGGCCCCATTATCAAACTTAAGGAGGACATTACCGTCATCGTCCAATTGTCTCCCTTTCACAAAAGTCGTGAGGTCTGCGCAAAGTTCAGTAATTTTGAGACCGGTGATATACTCAGCCAGGTTTTCTGCATGGGTTCCAATATCACCCATACATCCTGCCGCTCCACTTTGCTTCGGATCAGTGCGCCAGGAAGCCTGCATCTGTCCTGTTTGTTCCAGCGCCGTAGACAGCCAATCCTGAGGATAAATGGAAATAATTTTTCTTATCTTCCCCAGTTCACCACTTCTCACCATGTCTCTGGCGAGCTTTACCATAGGATAACCGGTGTAATTGTGGTTCAGCCCAAAAATAAGCCCTGTTTTCTTCACCAATGCCTGAAGCTCTTTTGCTTCTTCCACATTGAGAGTCATGGGTTTTTCACAAAGTACATGAAACCCCGCTTCTAAAAACGCCCTGGCAATAGGGAAATGGGAATTGTTCGGAGTAACGATTACCACAAAATCCAGTTTTTCTTCTTCAGGCAAACTCTGCTCTTTCTTCACCATTTCTTCATAGGTGCCATAGGTTCTTTCCGGGTTAATACCCAGTTCCATACCCATCTGTTTTGATTTTTCGGGATCAATATCAAAGGCCCCGGCTACAAGATCAATACCCCCCGCCAGTCTGGAGGCCTTCCGGTGTACCGACCCGATAAAGGCACCGATACCACCGCCAATCATACCCATTTTAAGTTTTAACATAGTTTCCCCTCCTCTTGGGTAATACCCAGAATTTTTTTATTTGCTTCTTCATCGGCTCCACTGCCAGCAAAATCATCAAAGGCCTTTTTGGGAGTTTCAATTAAAAGTGATTCTATAATTTCTGCGGACTCACGTGCTCCCTGGATACTGTCTTTAAGACAACATTCCCATTCTAAAACTGCCCAGGATGAATAACCATATTGCGTAAGTTTTGAGAAGATAGCGGTAAAGTCAACCTGGCCGTCTCCAACACTCCGGAAACGCCCGGGTCTATCGGCCCAATCCTGATAACCCCCATATACACCTGAACGGCCGGTGGGATTAAACTCTGCGTCTTTTACATGAAAGGCCTTAATATGATCTTTGTAGATATCGATATGTTCAAGATAATCCAGACACTGCAAGATATAATGAGAGGGGTCATAGTTCATATGGATACGTCCATGATTGCCCGTTGCTTTAAGGAAACGTTCAAAAGTAATACCATCATGCAGGTCTTCGCCCGGATGAAGTTCATAGGCCAAATCCACACCCTGTTCTTCGGCTTCTGCGAGTATGGGCGCCCAACGTTTTGCCAGTTCGCTAAAACCCGTATCGACAAGACCAGCGGGGCGTTGGGGCCAGGGATACATGGTGGGCCACAATAAACTTCCCGAAAACGTAACATGAACATCAAGTCCTAAATTTCGGGAAGCCTTTAATGCCTTTATCATTTCTCCTGTGGCCCATTCAGAACGGGCTGCCGGACTATTATGCACTTCAGGTGGCGCAAAACCATCAAACATAATGTCGTAAGCCGGGTGTGTCGCAACCAGCTGCCCTTGAAGATGGGTAGCCAGCTCTGTAATTTCAAGCCCGTTGCATTTGCCTTTAAGCTCATCACAATAGTCTTTGGATTCAGCAGCTTTAGTCAGATCAATAAAATGACTGTCCCATGCAGGTATTTGTACACCCAGATACCCTAAGCCTTTTGCCCAGGCAGTGATATTCTCAAGGCTATTAAAAGGAGCCTCATCTGAAGAGAACTGAGCAAGATAAATTGCCGGTCCTTTAATTTGTGTCATGTTATCCTCCGTATTGTATTCATGTGCATTCTCATTTGTTTTACAATTCAATATTTTAATACGTAATCAGTTACATCTGTCTCAAAACCAGTCATTCCAGCTTGTCTGGAATCCGAACAATAGAAGCTTATAAGATGATATTATTTTGGTTTGTTCGTTTTTGAATAATAACCCTTTCATTTATCCATTACTTTTGATTCCGGACAAGCCGGAATGACTTGGTTTTAGCTTTTTATTTTTTGCAATACTCTTGACTTAATGACATTTACTCGCTACTGATTACTGGTTTTAGTTATTCTCCTTTCTTATACCTGGGCAAGCACTTTACTGCCCGTATACATTTCCTTAAAAAACCCATGGGCGTTAACTACGGATTCATGCATCATATCTTCCGCAATTGCAGTTTCCCGCTGAATCAGGGCCTTCATCAGCGCATCAGTATCCAGAACCCTGGCTGCCTGTTCGCAGGCTTCCCAGCTTATCACACTTCGGACAACCCGGTCAATTGCCTGCTTCTCGTTATCGTAAGCCCGGGCCTGCATATCATGACCCTTCCAGCGTGCATAACCGCTTTCCTGGATGAGACCGGCAATAGCTATATTCATGCCATTTATCCGGGCCCCGTTATCAATATCATACTTCCCGGGGCCTCCGAGGATAACACCGTCATTATAACCCTGGCTGTTCAGATGCATATGCACCATAGCATCATTATCGAGTTCTTCTACAGAGTCATATACATGGTCGAGTCCTATCATTTCTGAATGGCCGAATTCTTTATTAACCCCTTTATTTTCTATATTAATTCCATACTCTTTAGCAAGTTTATTCCAGAACACCAGAGCACTGGCAACCGTTGGAATAAGCATGGCCGGATGCCCTTCGTTTGGCTTGGGTTCAAACCCGATATACATTTCTCCACCCTTTTCCTGTTCATACTTACATAAACCTGCCACGCTCTTTTTCAAAAAATTATACATGTGCCGGACCGCTACAGATGCAATATCATAACCAAAAGAACCATTCCATAAAACCAGAGTTGGCACAATTTCGGGATGCCAGACATCTTTTAAAGGACCATAAGCCAAATCAACAGTCCGCTTTCCCAGAGTATTGGCTGCTTCACGCTCTTTGGGATCCAGAGAAGCAATACCGCCGTATGCCCAGTGACAATGGGCGCCCGGTGTTATCATGGCCAGATGCATACCGGCCTCCTTCATGGCGGCGGCAACATCATCAACTGTTTTTTCGCATATTTCTGCATCATAATGCAATTCAACCCCGAGCCCTACATGTTTAGGAAGACGGGGAGCAACCTTTTCACCTACCAGGCGAATCATGTCTGCTGTAGAAAAGCGGTCTCCGGCCCATTGAGGCCGTACATTAGAAGGAACAAAACCTCCTTTGCCCGCATTAAATGTCCAACGGCAAATACTGTGCATTGATTTTTCTTCTGCCATAATTATCTCCTTTAGTTGTTAGTTATCAACATTTCTTTTTCAAGTATTTCTTTCCAGTTCCCATAAGCTTCTTCATAGACCCCTGTTAATTTTGTATTGGGCTCAATACTGCGGACCGGACGCAAACCCGCAAAAGCCTCTTGCTCACTTTTGTATATGCCTGCCCCAATCCCTGCTCCCCGGGCAGCTCCCTGGGCCCCATCTGTTTCAAATAGCTCCAGACTGGCCCCGGTCACACTCGCAAACACTTCAGCAAACACCGGACTCAGAAACATATTAGCATGCCCTGCCCGTAGCTTATGAACACTCAAACCCATAGCGCGCATCACTTCCAGGCCGTAATACATGGCATACACAATTCCCTCCTGGGCCGCCCGCAAAATATACTCCCGGCCATGCCGGTTAAAGTCCCAGTTTCTTATACTTGCGCCGGGATTATTATTATTTAAAAGTCTTTCAGCTCCATTCCCAAAGGGGAACACCAGAACTCCCCCAGAGCCCGGCTCTACATTGCCAGCTAACTTGTTCATTTCATCATAAGAAACGCCTGCAGAAGCTGAAAACAGATTTCGCTTCAGCCAACAGTTTAAAATCCCTGCTCCGTTCAAACAGCCCAATACTCCATAACGGTGATTTTCTTCATTGTTATTCACATGCACAAAAGTATTCACCCTTGAAAGCCGGTCATAACTTCCTTTGTCACAAACACCATAAACAACCCCGGAAGTACCTGCAGTTACTGCGGCTTCTCCGGGCTGCAATACATTTAATGAAAGTGCGTTGTTTGGCTGATCACCCCCACGATAACTGATGGGAATGCCGGCCTGTAAACCTAACTCCCCGGCAGCCTCTTTTGTTAATTGTGAACCGCCAGAAAAATTAGGAATGACTTCAGGCACCAGTTCCTTCGAAAAACCAAAGGCGTCTAAAATTTCTGTGGCAATTCCACTATTTTGGTAATCCCAAAACATTCCCTCTGAAAGGCCGGAAGGAGTGGTATAGATTTCATCACTCATTTTCATGGCGATGTATTCACCAGGTAACATAAACTTATCAATCTTTGTGTAAATTTTCGGCTCATACTCTTTTACCCAGGCGAGTTTGGAAGCTGTAAAATTCCCCGGCAGATTAAAAAGTTTCTCCAGACATTTTTTTTGCCCTATAA
>JADFYW010000116.1 GCA_015232855.1 Fibrobacteria bacterium | reverse complement strand
GTCTTAGCCTCTGAAGGCCCTCCAAAGCCCAGTTGAATATCCCAGGGAGTTCCGTTTGGATTAAGTGTTTTGGCAGTTGTTTATCCTGCTGTTCATCCGGTATTACAATATCAAAAGGAAGTAGTAATAGCCGCCGCCAAATACCCCGGCTCTTATCATAGAATCTGGGTACCTGGTTGGTTCCAAACACCAGCTTCGCCGTAGGTACCCCAGTGAATGAGTCGCCCCATTTCTTCTCAAATACTATAGGGTCGCCCGCTGAATAGGCCTTCAGTAATCCCTCACATACCCGGTCAACATGGCCAATTTCGGGTGCTATGTTTGCCATCTTGCCGTAGGTCGTATAGAGCTGGAACCGAGCGTCGAACTGTTCCAGGGGAAGTGAAGAGACGTTTGCTTCTCCAAGCAATGCGGTGAGTATAAGCAAAATCACACTTTTACCATTACTACCTTCTCCGACCAGAATGAGGAACTTCTGATACCGCAAGTCGGACGTTAGGCAGTAGCCGAACCATTCCTGTAATATTTTCTGAAGTCTTTCGTCTGGGATGATAGTATCAAGGACTTTTTTCCATTCTGGACAATTGGCTGTAGGGTCAAAATCAAAGGAGAGTGCTGTTGTTGTAAAGTAATCATCAGTATGTGGTAAAAGAGAAGAACCTTTTCCGTTAACGGCAGCGTCTAAGTTTAATATGCCGTTATTCATAGCAAGGTAATCCCCTTCCTGCATTTTTCCAGAGATAAAAGTCCTTAATGGTTGCTCTGGTTCTATAAAACACAACCCCTGTAGGTTGCCGAGATAGGAATTGATTTTTTGTGGTGTAATGTTTTTGCCAGGCACATCTTTGAAAACTTCATGTTGCTGGATGAATTGGTACATTAATGCTTTGAGTGTGGCTTGCCTAAGCGGTTTGTAAATGATGTCTTCTCGTAAGAAATAGCTGTCCCCTCTAAATACAAGACGTTGGTCTGTCAGGTAATATTCCAGGAATTCTTCAGCAAATTGGGTATCGGTAGGGATTGTTGGCTTATCAGATTCTGGTTCATTACTTTCATCAGATACATTGATACCGGTTTCATATGGCGTAATACTTATTAGCTTATCAAATACTGACTTTGAATTTTCCCCAAAACCATATTTCTTGAACAGGTCCGTCACATCTTTTTCTAATCGTTTACCTACCTCATTTAGGAGTACAGGGTCAAGCCCTTCCAGGAATTCATCACGCTTTTCGATATTTAGGACTTTAAGTTTACAGCCATAAGCTAGTAGCTGAGGTGTTAAACTTTTTACCGCAGCTTGTCCAGCCTCATCACTATCCAGACAAAGAAAAACTTCTTTTCCTTCAAATATTTGACGCCCTAAATCACCAAACACCTTAAACAAATTTATTGTTTTACGCGCAGCACCAAAGGTCATTGCGTTGTATCCATGTGATACAAGGGTGACGCAATCAGGCTGTCCCTCAGTGATAAATATTTTATTTTCATTACATGCTTTTAAATTAAAAGGCGGGTTCTTCCGTCCTTCTAGCCGGTAATACCATTTACCTGTTGTGCCACTTTTCTTCCAGGGGCGGTATTCTTGTAGATTAACAATTTCGCCATCCCAGTTGCATAAGGGAAACGTGAAGCACTCCTTTTGCAAATCAAAGCCAACACCGCATGTCTCTATTGCTTTGGGAGTCCAGCCCCGACTTTTACACATACTTGCTAATCGTTTTTTATCAGCCAATAGGTCCGCTATATATTTGTCCTGGACCTCTGCCTTAATCGTGTCATCATAATGAACTAAGATAGAAGGTTGGATGATACGTGACGCATCCACTTGCAATTCTTTAGTCTTATGAGACAAACAATGTTTACCCGCAACATTTAATGCCTTACATGAGATATTCTTAGCATACAGGCCAAGATTATAATATCTATCCATGTGCCGTAGATATGAATTTCTACCCATATCCTTGGATGCCCCAGCGATATTTTCTTTATAATAAACAACCGGATTACCCTTTATTCCACATCCATGGCATAAATATTGACCTGTTTCAGGTGATATACTTAAACTTGGATTTGCGTCCTTACTATTACTATGAGCCTTTTCATTCCAGCAATGGAAGTTCCCATTTTTACCTTTGACTTCACCATGGTCGAGATAAAATTTTTCTCCATTGTTTAGCAAAGCCGCATTGACAGCTTGCTTACGTTCTTCCAACCGCCGCCGCTTATTTTGCTTTTCACTCATGATTTTACTTCTGAAAAAGGTCAGTAACTTTACAAGCCAGAGCTTTTGCAAGCAACTGTTTTTCTTTGTCGTTTGGCTCAAGGCGACCGTTGAGAATTTTACTAAAGCGCCATTCAGGCAGGCCAGTATTGAAAGAAATTAGCGCTCCCGTAACCCGCAATTCTCTGCACCGTCTATCGAGCTTTTCGTTTTTGTAATAAGGTTTTAACATGTTTTTACCCTCCGATTTAAGGAACAACTAATGAAATTGTTCCCAATTAAGTTTTAAAAAAAAGCCCTTATGGCTTCCTCTATTATTACTATCGGGGGGAGGTCTTAAAAAAGAGTGGTACTTAATACCCCTCTTAAGAAAGAATTATTAAAAATTTTGTGTCGTGGCCTGGCTGTCCGTCAGTATTGTGGTCCAGCACGCAACGGAAGGCATAGGGTACATTCCGTTTTTTTGCCGGAATTATAAGGTCCTCACCGGATTCCCTTAATTCTTTTCGCAATTTCTTAATTATGCCCTTTATATCACTTATACCGGTTGTGGCTTGCCTGAAGCACTGAATATCATTCTGGAACATCAGCATTGCTGCTATTAGCTTCATTGTTCCGGAATTTCTCCTGAAAATCGGACCAACCGGGTTTCCATTTAAAGCGTACTCTTTTCTGTTGGCCGTAACCGGGTAAATGACTATGTCGAGCTCAGAAAGATTACTTTCTCCGTGTATTCCTGAGTTAATATTAATGAATTTTCTAAAAAAAATGGATGGAATACAGCTGATTCTACCTCTTAGGTTGACAATATTTGTATAGACCTCATGTTCAAGGGGAAACATGCTGACCAGCTTAGCCCAATTCCTTACACTCTCACGAGCGCTAGTTCTGGCACCAGTAAGAAAGTCGTGAATACATGTAGGGTCATATTTTTGCCATATTAAATACAGGGATTCAATAATTTCCATGTTTATACTTCTATCCAGTTCCTGGTAGTTTTCATTGTTGTCATGGTAAAGTTGCAAATCCCTTTCTTTTAATTGAGGGATACCACCTATATTGAACAGGGTTTTAACTGGTAGAGTGTAATCATACGGATTGCGGGCAAGCTCCCGCATTCTTTTCATATGGGCTGGTGTGGAATGAATTAGACTGACCAGACAGAGGGCAAGAAAAGTGTGCCCCAGTGATTCTGATAGCCCATCAATTTTCCGGGTTATCTGAAGGGACCGTATCAAGGCACATAAGTTATCTGCAGGTGTTTTAAATTCCTGATTTAAATAGGCAATAACACTCGCTTCATCAGTAAATCTGTTCCCATTGTTTTGTGAATGAATATTCTGCAGTATGAAATCACTACAACACCCAATGTGTTCCATACGGGCTAATAAATGTCTTTCCGCCTGTGGACTAAGACTTTCATCGGCATAATATAATGGCTTAAGCATATTTTTCCTCCTTTGGTTAAGGCCATCGTCGGGGGTGATTATGCCTTGAAAAGAGTGTGTTTATGCTTTTTTACCGATGTATACTTATAATATAACACCAAAAAAGATTGTTGTGGCAAAGGAATTTTAAAAAAATATGAATGTTATATTAAACATGGTATTTTATACTATATATTATATGGTATCCATTACGGAATGTAATTCAGTTTCAGAAACTTGACTCCCCCCTATGAGTGGAATATGGTCCCATGATATCAGCGTTTAATCACACCATCATCACAAATATTACATACTCCGTTTCTAGGTTTCTTATACTTACCTTGACTCATCTCATGCTAAGTTAAGAATCAATGAGGATAAACTTCCGTTTTAAACCATTATGCCAACGGTACTCAATCCTACCTTCATTTTGTAGCCGACCAACAACAATACCTGGGGCAATATTGATTCTTCTTGAAAAATCTAAAATTGCTTTTTCTGTGATTCTAGGAGTATTATAAATGAATTGTTGATAAACTCTGGTGGGAAGTAGGGTTGCAGCAGCAAAGCTGTTGGCCTCTTTTTCAATTTCATTTTTTGTTTTATCTTTAGTGTCAACGATATAACCTTTTTTGCTATGCAAATAAACATGGCCGGCTTCATGAAAAAAGGAAAACCAAAAATGGTCATCACTTTTATGCCGCAAGCTGAGAATTATTGCTGCTTTCGATTGATTTACCCAAAATGTAGCACCGCTAATATGTGTTTTTGGTAATTCGGGAACAAAAACTAAGGCAACACCAGCCTCTGAGCATAATTGAACCATTTTTGGTTCAAAATTTTTAGGGTCCTCACATGTCAGACCTCTAAGAATCTGTAAGTTTTTAAGAAATTTTTTTTTGTTGTATTCTGCAGTTTCAATTTTTTCGGCTTGTATTTCTCCTATTCTCAGCCATGCAATAACAGACTCAGATTGGCTCGTAAAAGTTGGAGATTCGCGAAATTGGATCTCAAGTTTCTCATATTTATTCTGATATCCACTTCTGCTTCCAACCCCCAAAAAAACAAGAAGGGCATTTACACATTCCACTGGAGTTTTAGGTTCATCAAAGAAGCATCCTTTTTTCTTTAATGCCGCTAAGGGAAATTTTTTTGACCACTCTATATTCTTTTTGAGCTCTCGAACTTCTTCTTGTCTTGCTCGGTACAATCGATATTCAGCATCAATTTTATTCCATATATATGCTTTTATTCCAAGAACCCGTTCAAATTTAATCGCGGTATCTGGAGAAATCAAAGTCTTGCCGCTTGTAATTAGATTTATATGCTTTTGAGAAATACCGGTTTTTTCAGCAAAACTTTTTTGACTTATTCCACGTCCTTCCAATGTATCATAAAGAAGTTCTCCCGGGTGCAAGGGGTAGTCGGGAAAATACTGATTTTCGATTTTATCAGACATCAATGATAATCTATAACTTCTAAAATTTTTACTGCTGTTACTTGCTTAAGGTCTATGCCCCCATCAGATTTTTTCGGTACTGGTATGTTCGCAGGTGTAAATATCAATCTATAAGGTTGTTTTAAATCTATTGCGAATTTGCCTTTTAATCTGCCTGTAAGTTCATGACACCGTTGTGGCGGTGTTCGTGGAATATCATCCAAACACTCTGAAGCCCGTAAGAGGCTCATATTTACCCGCAGTTTCTTTACCATTCGTTTATCAAATGCTTTATTCATTTCTTTTTGCTGAGAAAGTGTCCTCTCAAGCTTTTTGGTTTTAAATAGGATTTTCACTATTATTCTACATTAATTTTTATTTACCTGCAAGGTAAATGATATTGTCATATGAGTTAAGGCTTTTTAATTACTTTATATTATCCACATAAATTAAAGTTTACAATTCACTTATACAAACCAACAGGTTCTATTATTTTTTTCAATTCGTAATAGGTTTTTTCATTGTTTACTCGGCCAGGATGCCGCCAAGGTACGACCCAGCAGTGATAATCATCAGAAAAAATTGTTTTTGTATATGGATTATCAGGGTCAACTCTAAGGTTCATCAACCAAATAACACTTTCAAAAGTTCCACAAGCAATTACGATATCTGGGGCAATTAAGGTAATTTGTTCCTGTAATAATGCTTGGTTCACTACTGCATATGCGTTGACCACACTCATATTGGCAGAGGCACCACCGCTTGTTTTTTTTAAGTTGATTGAGGCCAGACTTTTAATTGTAGTGGACAATACATCCCAATTATTAATCTCTTCAAAATTTGGAAAACCATTTTGAATCCCTGCTGCCCAGCGACAGATTGTATGCCACATCTGGTATTTAGGCCCATTTTCAAATAGGTCCTTTAAATTTCCACCTTCCCAATCATTCACCTCTTTTAAGATGAAAAGGACTTTTCTTTTAGTTCTTTCCCATTCTTTATCATCAAAAATACCATCGCGGCATATCCGTCCAGAATTAATTCCTATTTTTTTATAATGTTCATCCCATTTCGCCCAATCCATTGATTTACTCCAGCATCAAATTTAAATAGTCTTCAACTCCACAGTCCGGTTCAGCCTTTCCCTCAGTTTTTTCCAATTCGGCACAAACTCATCCAGCTTGTTATAAAACTTTCTAGTATGATTTGGTGCCATCAAATGGCAAAGCTCATGAGCAACCACGTACTCTATACACTCCCGGGGTGCCGCCAGCAGTTCCGGATTTAAAGTCAGATTTCCCGATTTGGAGCAGCTACCCCAGCGGGTTTTCATTGTCCTGAGAATAAGCTGTTTCGGCTCTGGTAGTTTTAGAGATTTTGCCTTTGGACGCAGTTTCAGTATGGCCTCATTAAATATTTTCCGCGACCTGGATAACTGCCATTTCTCTACTATCCTGCATATATGTGCGGAAGATTTACAATTTTTTGACTCTACCTGCAAAAAGCCCCTGGGCAGTTTTACTGTATCTGTTTTGCCTTTAACCACTTTCAAGCGATACTGCCTACCCAAATATCGATACCCTTCTCCTGATATATACTGTCTTTCCGGTAGAGGACTGGGGTAACTAGCAAATTGCCTCTGCTGTTTCTGAATCCAGGCAGCCCGATTAGACACTTTTGCTGCTATAGCCTTTAATGATGCTTTTTTTGGAGCGTCCGTCTCCACACTTCCGTCCGGATGAACATGGATTGCGAGAGTCTTTCTATCACGCCTGTTTATCTGGTATTTAATAACAGTTGTACCGTATTTTACCCTATGCACCTTTTTGGAGGTCATAGGTTGTCCCTCCGTTTGGCTATGGATATTATCTGGTCCATCAGGGAATCAATCTGCTCAATGTCTATTTTAATATTTTTCCGGTCGTTTATATCAAAGAAGTAATCCTCCAGGTCATTCCTCATCTGGTTCTGAACATCAGTATTATTAACCCAATCCCTTATTTTATGAGAACCCACTATGCTTTCTGCTTCCATAGCGGCCTCAGCAGCTACGATGGTCAGATGGGATTTATCCGCTACTATCTCAGTTAACATGCCTTTTATAACACCGAAGTATGCTTTGGCGTCCTCATGCCCTTTCAGTTCCTGGGGGAATTTCTCTGTACCTTCTCCGCGGAGTTCAGCGAGATGTGCCAGTATTTTTTCCAGGTATTCGGTATCCTCAATACGCTTACGCCTATGCTCATCGATGGCTTCGTCTATCAGTTTTGACAACCGCTGGTAAAGGGCCGGGTCCTCTTCCATTTTTTCATTGATGGTCTTTTTCATGCGGGCAGCGATAACGTCAGCCTTGGCAGCATCTCCGGTAACCCCTTCCAGTTCTTTTTCAAAATCATCAATAGCAAAAATATCAGTCGGTTTAATAAGTTGTTTTACTTCATCAGCCCCGATATGTTTATTTACCAGATTTCTTATTTGAGCTTCATAGGCAGAATAATCCACAGCTTCCCCAAACCGCTGTTTTACTGCTGTCCGAAGATTGAGAAAAAATTTTAAATCCGTTTTATATTTCTTTAATTTAGTATCGGTTGTTGTCTCTAAGAAATTGGCATTACTCATTGCCAACTGAAATGTTTTAGAAAAAAGCCGGAGGCAGTCATAAAATTGGTTGCGTATATTTATAGATTCAAGGTGCAGTTGCATAGCCTCAATGTCACTCTTGTTCTGTACGCTTTTAAAAATTTCCCATGTATTAGTATGCCTTTGGGGTAGCTTTTCAATTTCTTCCGCCACATTGGTCATTGCCCCTTCTACGTCTTCCCTGTCAAACCCTTCCTTTTCCAAAGCGGCATAGGTGTCTATTGCCTCATGGATTTCTGAGAAAATCCCACGGTAGTCAATAACCAGGCCGTGGTCCTTATCATCAAACAGCCGGTTCACCCGTGCTATGGCTTGAAGAATGTTATGCTCTTTTAATCTTTTGTCGAGGTACAATACACTGTTCTTGGGTGCGTCAAAACCTGTCAGGAGTTTATCTACTACTATGAGGATATCCGGCTCATCTGAAAATTTAAAAGCATCAATAATGCTCTTAGTGTACTTAGTTTCGTTTCCGTATCGTGCCATCATGTCATTCCAAAACTGCTGTACAAGGGGAGTTGATGATTCGTCGGTATCCTTATGCCCTTCCCTGGAATCAGGTTGAGACATCACTACATCAACAGAGACTTCCCCAAAGTCCACAAATAACTTTTTATACCGAATTGCGGATTCTTTGCTGGCCACAGCAAACTGGCCTTTTTTCCCAGTGTTTCTGAAATTATCATTGAAATGCTTTCCGATATCATAGGCTATTTCAGCCATGCGGGCACCGGATTTAGTCAATTCCTCTTCACGTTGAAATTTCTTTTTTAGGTCCGTTTTTTGAGATTTGGTTAAGTCCTGTGTAATACGCTCAAACCACCGGTCCAGATGGTCTTCCACACCTCGCAGGTCAGACATGCGGCCTTCATATAATAGTGGCACCACCGATTTGTCCAACACGGCCTGGTTCATTGTATACTTATGGATAAAGCCACCGAATTTCTTGGCAGTACTTTTTTCTTTTCGCAGGAGAGGCGTGCCGGTGAATCCAATGTAACAAGCATCGGGGAAAATGCTTTTCATTTTACCGTGAGCTATACCATACTGGGAACGGTGACTCTCGTCCACCAAAACAAAAACATTTTTATCCTGTACTTTTAGTTTCTGCTTCTTACTGGCCGTTTCAAATTTATCGATTACTGTGGTGATTACACTGGTGCGCTGCTGCTTAATAAGTCCCAGTAGATTCTCACCGGAAGTCGCCCTTTCTACAGGAACTCCGCACGCTATGAAAGTTTTATATATCTGGTCGTCCAGGTCCACACGGTCGGTTACCAGAACAACACGGGGATTTTCAATGGCGGGTTCCAGCGCAATAGCCTTCGCCAGCATGACCATGGTGAGGGATTTGCCTGACCCGGTAGTATGCCAGATTACTCCGCCCTTACGCGGTTGGTCACCTTTGGCCTTTTTTACTCTGTCCAGGGTTGCGTTGACAGCGAAATATTGCTGATACCGGGCGAGTTTCTTTACCTTGTTATCATAAACGACATATTGCCAGGTTAACTCCAACAAACGTTCCGGTCGCAATAGGCTGTGTATAGCTCTGTCCTGAGGAGAAGGCAATCTATTCTCATGCCGCCAAATTTCTTCCATTGATTTTCGTTCTGTTGGTTCACGCCAAGAGAACATTTTATCGATTTCAGGTTTCTTTAGTTTAGTATTTACCAGTTTATCTAGCACTTTATTTTGTTTATCCTGCGCCTCTTCTTTCCATACTGCCCAGAATTTTTCTTTGGTTCCTGCAGTCCCGAACATGGCTGTGTTTTGTGCGATAGACATGAGAATTTGGGAAAAAGCGAACAGATGAGGGATTTCCTCAATTTTTTGGTTTCTGAGGTGTTGGCTTATCCCCTGTTTTACTGCATCCTTCAGACCTGGTTTTTTACACTCGATGACAACTAGAGGGAGTCCATTAACGAAAAGGACTATGTCCGGCCTCCTGATCAGCCGGCTATTACGGCGTTCAACTTCAAATTCATCAGTAACATGGAATACATTATTCTGGATATTTTTCCAGTCGATGTAATGAATGGAATAGCTTTTAGAATAGCCGTCTATGGTCTGTTCCAGGCTTTTACCCAAAGTAAGCAGGTCATATATTTGTTCGTTTACATTAAGCAAACTGTCAAAATGGATACTTTCAATAGCCTCAACAGCCTTCTGGATATTTGATTCAGAAAATTCATGTTCCTGGCCCTTAAACTCAATGCTATTCAGTTTCCTGAGTTGGGCTTTTAAGACATCTTCCAGAATGACCCTGTGTAAGCGACCACCACGTAAATTGACCGTTTCCTGGGGAGCTAGATATTTATAACCTAGCTTCTGCAATAAATCCAGCCCAGGAAGCAGGGAAGCGAAATCTTCTATAAAACGTTTGGTATCCACTAATTTTCCGCTCCTATAATCAAAATCTGGAAGTATCTAGTTCTCCCGGTAATGGCTTAGTTTTAATTTCATTAAAAGCAGCCAACTGGTCTTCAGCTGGTACCTTTTCAGGGTCATACGCAATATCCAATCCACCTGTACGACCATGTTTATATATTCTCTCTGATAGTTGTATACAGAGTTCTTCTCCAACATTACATTTATTCCAAATTTCAACTATCATTGAGTACGGTAACCGAATAACATCCTGACTGTTTATGCAAATTTCAAATTCATTAACATTTTCCGGTAAGACGGATATAGTAATTCTCTTTGGGCGAATTTTAGCCACGCTAGGATAAAGGGTCACTTCAGCCTGGTTTTTATCTTTTAAATATCCAAGGACTTTAAGATATGTTACTCTACTATCTGACATTTTCAAAATTTTCTCCACATCGCTGAATTGATAATACTGATTTCCGAATTCTGTCCGATAGGGGTAACAATAACCATGCTGATGGGGTTGAATACATACACCAGCTAATTCCGGTTGAGGGGAAACGTTTACCGCCAAAACAGGTTTTTCATCAATGGTCAATGGAACAGATTCAAAATGAATAAATGGAGCAATCCTGGACCGGACAGTGGTATTTATAAATTTTACCGTTTCATTTAAGTCTACTTTTCCACTCAATCCTGAGGCTACCCCTATTTTTTCAGAAACTCCAATGAGGAGGGAACCACCATATGCATTTGCGAAGGCGACTATATCTATTGCAATTTTATCTGGTTCTTCAAAATTTATCAGTGCTTTAAAGTCCCAATACATTGATTCTCTGGTTACCCCAAAACGGATTCTTTGTTTAAAGTCATCAGTAGAAGTAAAGGGTTTAGCAATTGAATTGTTCATTTTTATGGTGTTTTTATACGGATTTTACCAGTAAAAAGCTGTTGCATTAAGCCTTTTTTCTGAGTTTTCGTTAATTTAATTTCTTGAACCAAAGTACTTATGGTCTTAGTTAATGTTTCTAATGTAGCCCATATTTTCTTTTGTTCATGTAGGGGGGGCATTATGAAAGGAAGTTTTTTTAAATCAGCCAGACCAATTCTCTGTCTAGTTGAACCTGTGCTATGGCGAATCACTAATTTCCTGAATAGTATGAAATTGATAAATTCTAACACGAAATATTTATCAAATATTTTTTTGTCAGGGACCAATCTAATTCCATCAGATGCCATTAAATATCGTTCATCTTCACCCGGCATTAAACATGCTCTACCTACAGGATCACCCATTTTTGAAAGGATTATCTCATCCGCATATATATTACATGCAACTAGGGAATCCGCTTTTTCCTCAGATGTATAGATTTTATAGTCAGCCTTAAATTCCCCATCCCCAATATTTTGAAGCTGAATTATCCTGACTCCTTTTTCAGTAAAATCATTAGTCTTCAAATCTGAACCAAAAGGCCCACCTGTAATGCTCCACCTGATTTTTTTATCCCCTAGCATACCAAATGTACAGCTTCCCCACTCCTTCGGTATCATCCCCAATTTCGTTTTCTTATACTTCCCGCTTCCCTTGAATTCCTTGAACTGCATTTTCCCAGTCAGCAATTGCTGCATCAGGCCTTTTTTTAACCGCTTTTTCGCCTTAATCAGAACATCAAGTTTTTCAATAGCCCGGTCCCAGGTAGAAAGAATCTCGGTGATTTTCTTTTGTTCGGGGAGGGGGGGGAAGAGGATTGAAAGAGATTTTAAAATTTCTGCATTAATTACCCCCATTGTTCCGCCTTGAGACATTCGCTTCAATTGTTTCTGAGTTTCAAAACTTTCCAGAAAATATTTCAAATAAATCGGACGTAATTTTTCTTTATTGGCGCGAATACGTAACAATCGTGGATTTATAATACCTGGATGTATCTTCTCAGGCAATAGGAGCATTTTTCCAAATGTTCCAACTAAACTGATTAAAATATCACCTGGTGCGACTGCGCATGATTTTAATTCATTAAATTTTTTCTCGTTTACATAGTAATCGCCAAATGATGGGTCTTCTGAAATAACTTGTTCCTGACCATAGATTTTATAGCCTTTTTTTACATAAAATTCCTTTTTTAGTGATGACCCGAAGGGGCCTGCCTTAATTATGGGTCCAGTTTTACTACCCAGCGTCCCTAATTTTCTATCTTTCCAATTAGTCATACTTTATCCACAACCTCATACCAACCCCAATTCTTTTAAATACCCATTCATTTCTTTCCGGATACCTGCCAATGTCTCTTCCAACCGGTCGATTTCTTTCTGCTCCGCTTTAATGTCAATTTCTTTCTCGTCCTCAAAAGTATCCACATATCTGGGAATATTCAGGTTATACTCATTCTCCACAATTTCATCCAATGAAGCCGCATAAGCGTATTTATCCACAGTTTTCCTGGCCTTATACGTTTTTTCAATTTTATCCAGGTCCTCGGGTCGCAATTTATTCTGGTTCTTACCGTCATCAAATTCCCGGCTGGCATCAATGAACATCACATCCATTTTCCTACGGTTCTTTTTGAAAACCAATATTGAAGCTGGGATGCTAGCACCAAAAAACAGATTAGCAGGTAACCCAATCACGCCATCAAGGATGTTTTCTTCAATCATCTGCTGACGGATTTTACCTTCACTACTGCCTCTGAAAAGAACGCCATGGGGCACAACAACAGCAACACGCCCTTTTTGCTGTGTAACCGTTTCCACCATGTGACTGACAAAAGCATAATCACCCTTTGACTTTGGAGGGAGGCCCCGATGAAAACGGTTGTACGGGTCGTTACCAGCTTCTTCGATTCCCCATTTCTCTAAGGAGAAAGGTGGATTGGCGACTACCACCTCGAATTTCATTGTCGAATCATCTTCAATAAGTAGAGGATTCCTGATTGTATCACCCCATTCCAGCCTGGCGTTATCCATGCCATGAAGAAACATATTCATCTTGGCAAGAGCCCATGTCTGACCGTTAGCCTCCTGACCATATAGACTGAAGTCCTTCTCGCCTTTTTTCAATAGCCGGTTTCCGCATTTGATTAGTAGGGAGCCAGAGCCACAAGTGGGGTCACATATTCTCTCTCCAGGTTTCGGATTAACTATTCGGGCAATTAATTCTGACACTTCGGCAGGAGTATAAAATTCACCTGCTTTTTTTCCTGCACCCGCTGCAAAGCGGGAAATTAGATACTCATAGGCATTTCCGATAACATCTAGATTGCCTATTCTGGAAAGCCTCAAGTCCAAGCGAGGGTCAGAAAAATCTTCCAGCAACATCTTTAACCGGGCATTTCGGTCCTTTGTTCTGCCGAGATTAGCTTCTGAATTGAAGTCGATATTACGGAATACACCCTGGAGTTTTTCCTTGTTCGCATCTTCAATTTTCTCCAATGCTTTATTGATTACTTCACCGATATTAGCTTCATTGCGTTTTTTGTAAATATCAGCAAAGGAACACTTGGGGGGCAAAACAAAACGCTCTCTCTCCAATCGGCGTAATATCCGTTCTTTATTGCCTTTATACTGTTTACTGAGGGCCTCGTATTTTTCGCCCCAGACATCTGATATATATTTTACAAACAGCATCACAAGGATGTAGTCCTTGTACTGGGATGCGTCTACCACACCTCTGAACGTGTCACACGCCTTCCAGAGAATACTGTTTATTTCTTCCTGTGAAACTGCTTTTGATTCTACCATTTTTTACGCTCCTGTAGTTTCCAATGCTTTTTCAAGGTGGTTATTAATTACTTTCTCACGACGTTCAATTATTTCATTTAATATTGACTCTTCTTTTTTCCATCCCTTATGCAACTGAATGATTGCCTTTTGCCTGGCTAACTCAGGTACATAAACCGGCAAATTTATCAGTGCAGTTCTTGGGACATGGAGAATGATGGTGCCGCGGATTTGCTGGGTGAAATAATTCTTTGCTGCTATTGAATGTGTGATGTACCAGGATAGATACTCCGGCATTACGTTCTTTTTTAAATTTGATAAGATGAGAAGATGAGGGCTTGCAATTATCTTACTCTTTATATTATTAATCGTTACCGCAAAACATTTTTGACCTCTGCCAGAGAAGAGGATGTCGCCGGATTGAATATAATTAGGCTTTTTTTTGCTGGTAATATTTACACACTTAAGGTTTAGTGCCGATAAGTCAGTGGAAATCTCATTCGGCAGGTCTTTTATAGTTATGATGGGAGTGCCACCTTCTGATATTGGTTCAATGCGGCCCCTGATTGGATGTCCAGCTCTGATTGAGACAAGCTCGCTTAACTTTATTGCATCAATAAGCATACTGCATATAATAGTACCAATTTTTGTTGTTGTCAATGCGTTAATGGGGAAGATGCAAAAATAATAGTGCCAAATAGATTAAATTTGGACAATTTCACTAAATTTAATGATTATTAAACTTTTTAACTTAGAAAGTAGATGAAAATTATGAATGATGATAAAGAACGAAATGATGAAGAAATGGACTTTTTCCCTAAGGATAAAGGGGTGAAAGATATTAAAAGGT
>JADFYW010000115.1 GCA_015232855.1 Fibrobacteria bacterium | reverse complement strand
TGTTCGCATGGGATCCGTTAAGCGAAGCAGAACCTGAAGATATGGGAACAAAACCGGCAGGTTCCAGGGTAACCTGGGATGTAGGCAGTGGAGAGACTGGTGTACGACTGGTCAAGGAGGGACTCACCGGATTGTCTGAATTGTCTTTGCCGCGTATCGTCCTGAATGGGCCTGCTTTTTTTCTGCTTTCAAAAAATCAGCATTCAGTAAAATGTGAAATAAAAACAGGCAAAAATGGTAAAGGTCAGATAAACCTGGCAGATTTGAACGGCCGAACGGTTGCTTCAGTTTCTTTTTATGAAAATCCCGGAGCGTTGCGTTTGATACGAGTGCCTTTGTCCCGTAAACTTTCAGGAAACAATCTGTTGTTGGTAAGTATAACAGGTGCTGAACTTGTGAGGATATTACATCAGTGATAAAAAATGGTAAAGAAATAAAAATGTTAAAATCCGGTTATGTATGGCATAAGGTTATACTGTTGATTATTGCAGGTTTTTTGCTGACTAGACTCAATGCACAGATAATAATTAATGAAGTAAGACCTGCAGATGAAACAAGTGATTATTGTTCTTATATAGAATTAAAAAATACGGGGACCCGATCCCAATCACTCGATGGCTGGGTTATCAAATATACTCCAATGAACGGTATTCAGGACGGTCCCGGATACCTTGATAATCTTGGCACTACAGGATTTTTTCTTGTACCGTCCGGTTTAAATCTGGCTTCCGGGGATATCGCGGTCTTTTATTTCGGCTGCAGCGGAACAAATGATGGTAATGTTCGATATGTTCCTGAAAAAAATAAAGTACCTGAATTTTCTGTTGTATCTTTGTATAACCGTACACCAACAGATAATGGCGGGCTCTGGTATGGTTCTTCGTTACAGGATTTTCTGCGGTTTGGAAAAGGTAAAAATCCTCCGCGGGAAGTGGTATGGGACAATGACAAGCGTTCTTCCGGTATCTGGGTTGCCAGGCACTCATCCGGGATTTTAATCGATATCGGGGCAGTGTATAATCAGTGGCCCGATACCAACAGTTATGTAAACACGGAGAGACTTCCCCGCGGGGCCTCCATTTCTCACGACGGCACAGACAGTAATTCTCCAGAAGACTGGCATTTGACACCGGCTACTCCGGGTAAAGAAAATTCCAATCTTGTGCGCTCCCTGCCCCCGGCTGCGCCCGGTCCGGTGGAAAACAACAGCCTTCCCGCACTTGAACTTAAGGATACCCGGCCTATTCTCTATGCGGCCTCTTTTGATCATATGCTCCAGGGTGATTATCCCCGTGACTGGCATTATTACCTGATGAGGAGCAATGTTATAGACCGTGAATATAATTCGGCCTCAACCATCATTGGTTCCTGGGCGGTAAATAGCGAATACGGAGAGCGGGGATTGTGGGTTACGCCGGCCTCTTACGTGGTGGTTAATACCAATATGGCGGCAGCTGTTTTCGGAGAAGATGACTGGACCGATTACCGGGTTACCTTTACCATTAAAGAAACCACCGGCGACTGCAACCGCCATCAGCTGGCCGAATTTTATACACGGCTGGTTAATGATACCGGCCGGCTGGAGGGATACCAGTTTAATTTTATCGGGGGCACAAGCATTTCGGTGCGCCACTCCCTTTTATGCCATGGCGCTGATATCGGGACGGTAAATATTCACCCGGATGTTGATTTTTGGGGCGGTGGACAGAATTACGGTGTGTTTGAGCAGCTGGTTAAAAATACCGGCGGTTATACCGATGACTGTAATGCATTGCCTGAAAACGCAAAGATGCCGGACCCCTGTAAAGATAAGATTGATGTGGTTCTGCAGGTTAAGGGGGACAGTATTTTCGCAAGTTATGACAACAGGAAAGGCGGTAAATTAATAACCGAAACTCGTCATCAGAAATATAAAAAGGGGAAAATGGGCATAGGGCTTGTATATGGTAATTACATTTTTAACGATATTCTTGTGGAAGATTTGCGGGACAATCCTACGGGTAACCAGCCTGTGGCAGTTATCCAGGCAGAAAAAGACACCATAGGTATTAATGTTACTGTAAAGTTCAGTGCTGAAAAAAGCATTTATTCCGGTGATCAGCAGAGGCTCTCTTATGACTGGGATTTCGGGGACGGAATACGCGGTACGGGTCAGCGGCCTGCTCATAGTTTTGCCGGC
Organism: Fibrobacteria bacterium; assembly: GCA_015232855.1. Classification (GTDB taxonomy): domain Bacteria; phylum Fibrobacterota; class Fibrobacteria; order UBA11236; family JADFYW01; genus JADFYW01. The sequence continues at coordinate 12,511 of JADFYW010000115.1, read as the reverse complement.
ACAGGTACTTATCTGGTAACCTGTACCGTAAGTGACGGTATTAAACAGACTAAAGACGGGGTGTTTGTTACGGTAACCGGCCCTGACGATACTTCTCCGCCGACTAATGTAACCAATATAAGGGCCAGCGCTCAAAATGATAGCGTTACCCTTAATTGGGATGCTGCTGTTGATAATGAAACCGGTATAAGCGGATATATAATCTACCGGGGGACCAGTGGTGGTCCTGAATACCCGTTAGTCACGGTGTGCAATTTATTGGAGTTTACCGATCCTACCAGACAAGCGGATACACGTTTCTATTACCGGATAAAAGCTATAAACGGGGTCAAGCTAAAAAGCAGCGGTTTTAGCAACGAAGCAAGTGCGCTTACTACTACAGCGGTTGGGCCGGCCAGAGAAGAAACGCGGCTTATAAAAGTAGTGAGAAGTGCAAGTGGAACAGGTATTCAAATTATGGTGAATAATCCGATAGAGCAACAAGTTAATCTGGAAGTTCTTTCTGTATCAGGTACAGTAGTTGCCGAATTGTGCCGGGAAACATTGCAGCAGGGCACATATGAATATTTCTGGAGTATGGCCGGATATAAAACCGGTGTGTATTTTGTCAGGATAAAATCTTCTGGTAAAACCGATACCAAAGCGGTCCCGCTTTTTTAAATTAAGTAAAAAACCAGTAAATTTGATAAATTTACATATTTCAGGATACAAAAATATGATTCTAATTGCTTTTTGGAGATTTTTGCGTTATTATTTAGCTAATGGAAGCACAAAAACCTGATATCTTCCTATATCTTGGATACAGAGATTATTTGCGGGATATCTATTACTGGAAAAAACAGCATGAAAAAGGGTTTTCTTACCGGAAATTTTCCTGTCAGGCAGGTGTGAGCAGTCCAAATTTTTTGGAAAGATTAATTACAGGAAAAAGGAACCTTCTTCCCGCAACCGCAAAAAAAATTTCCCGGGCATTGTCACATTCACCTGAGGAATGTGAATATTTCCGGAATATGGTTCTTTTTGATCAGAGTGTTATTACCAAAGAAAAAGTGAAATATTTCAAGGTGATGAACCAGCTTCGAAAGCCTTATAATATAGATCCGCTTGCTGACTGCAAAATGGAACATTATCAGCATTGGTATTTTATGGCAATCAGACATCTGCTTTGTGCCTATCCGTTCAACCCTTCCGCAAAATATGCCTACCGGATTCTGGGCAGCATGCTGAGTCCGCCTGTTTCAGAAAAAGAAGCACGGCGGGCTGTAAAGGTATTAAAGAAACTAGGCCTGGTGGAAAAACGGCCTGACGGTACTATCGGTATAACCGAAAAATATTTGAGTACAGGCGATGAAGTAGGGAACCTGCTGGTGAAGCATTTTCATGAGGTCATGCTTAAAAAAGCCGGGGAATGCATGGATCGCTTTCCTGCCGAACAGCGGGACGTTTCGAGTCTCACCGTGTGTGTTTCAGATGAAATGTTCAGTCTTATCAAGCAGGAATTTCAGCTGTTCCGTAAAAGGCTGGTAGAAAAGATAAAATCTGATACTGACCCCCGGAATGTATATCAAATAAATTTTCAGCTGTTTCCCTTGTCAGACCATAAACGCCTGAAAGAAATTCTGGGATGACTATGCAGGAAAAAAACATTTTCACCTTTCTGCTGGCTGGTACGGGTGTGGTTGTTACAGCGGTGGTAATCAGTTTAATGTTTTCTTGTTCCCAGCGGCTTACAGGCGGCAGTGCTGATGAATCAGGAAACCCTGCTATTTATGGAATGGTGCGTTATGCTGATGGAAGTATTCCATTAGAAGATGAAGGGGTATCCGTAACCCTGTATCCGGCTGGCTATGATCCACAGCGGGATGGTCAGGTTGCCGATTCTCTCAAAGGTTCCCTGGATGCGGACGGCCGCTTTTTACTGAAAAATATTTCCGAGGGCTTGTATAACCTTGGGGCAAGGGATAAGGATGGCGTGTACAAGGTACTTATCAAAGAGTTATCTGTTACAGCAGAGAGCGATACACTGAGACGGGACCTTGAGCTGGGCCGCACCGGATTCATTAAATGCGGGATTGACGGTTATGGAGTGCGCGATAAAGGCTATGTGTACATTCCGGGGTCTGATGTATCTGTAAAAATATCTGTTGCAGACATTGCGGCGGGCCGGGTGCTTATCCCGAATGTTCCCCCGGGGGACTATACAATGCTTTTATACCGTGCGGATGAGGGGTCGGAAGCCCGGGACCTGGTTTCTGGCGATACCCTCTGGGTTAATTCGTCCGATACCAGCACTCTTTCCGGGTTTCATACCTGGGAACATTCGGTCAAAGTTATCATTAACACATCGGCAAATGGCGCTGCTACCACTGAGATGCTGCATGGTTTTCCCTTCCTGATACGACTTGATAACAGTACTTTTACTTTTTCCCAGGCGAGAGATGGCGGGGCTGATGTCCGCTTTGCTGATGGGGAGGGTAGGGGGTTACACCACCAGATACAACGCTGGGACACAGCGGCCCGTCAGGCCGAAATCTGGGTACGGGTGGATACAGTAATGCCTGATGACAGTACTCAGTATATTATGATGTACTGGGGTAATGATATGGCTGAAAATACCAGTGATGGTGTTCTGGTATTTGATACGACGGCAGGTTTTTCGGGAGTGTGGCACATGGATGGTACTGTTTACGATGGCACGCGCCTGTTACGGGATGCCACCGGAAACGGGTATCATGGTGTTATGGAAGGTGGTCTGAGTTCGGTGGACCGTACAGAGGGAATTATAGGACAGGCCCTGGCCTTTGATGGCATTGCGAAGTATGTTGATTTGGGGACGATTGCATCGGACTTCATCGCTGGGGTTTCTGTTTGTGGATGGGTCCGCTATGAAGAATTTAACAACTGGTCCCGTATCTTTGAGGCCGGTAATGGCAGGCGAAACGATAATATTGTTTTTGGTAATGCCAATGCTTCTGATTCTCTGGCCATGCATATTTATAATGATACCGCACATCTCACTAATTCCGGCCCTGTGCTGCGGAAAAATGAGTGGGAATTTGTATGTGCAAGCCAGGATATTGACGGTGCTACCCGGTACTTTCTCAATGGTATTCCGGCTGGTACTAAAGAAGGTGGGCAATCCCTTAAACAAGTACTGCGGGACTCCTGTTTTCTGGCACGTTCAACCTGGGTTGAAGATGGATATTTTCAGGGACAATTGGATGAAGTCCGCCTTCATAACCGTCCTTTGAGCGCCGACTGGGTAAAACTGAGCTGGGAGAATCAACGTCCCGGTTCAAAATTCCCTAAAATTCTATTTCCGTAACCCCCGCTTTAGCGGGCTGGTTGTTGGGGATACACACCTTCAATTTCATATCTTCGGCCAAGGCTTGTTCAATAATTGAACATATAAGATGCTGTACTCCTTTTTTTTGGCTGGCTTTATCTCAGACATTTCGGTTTTTGGTTAAAACAACAAGTATTTATCCTAATAAATTTAAAAATACAAAATAAAGGATACAAAAAAATCCAAAACGCCTTGACAAAAGTGATAAAAGCGATATATTTGAGCTTGAAACAATAAAATACAAAATATAGGATACGGTTCAAATCACCGCAGGGCATCAAAAAGTAAAAGGAGAGTATATGCACCAGTTATTTTTATCCAGAGTTACTCTAATGTCTATCATGCTGTTGGCGGGCCTCATACCCTGGAACCTGGCAGCTACTCCCAATGGGGGGGCAGCAATGCTTGCCCTCGACAGTCTGCCCTATCTTAATTCCGGGGTAACTTCTGGTCAGCAATCAAGCTACAGCCGTAGCGGCGGAAATAACGATCATTCGCATTATTTATATAAGGAAAATGGTGAAAACGTCATGCTTGACCTTAAGGGACCAGGTGTGGTGTATGCTATCTGGAATGCTGCTTTTGATACCGCCTCCGACAGGATAAGGGCCTATTTTGATGACGAAACAGAGCCCCGTATTGATATCCCTATGGGAAAGTTCTTCAGGGGGAATGATTCTCCGTTTCTTAATCCTCTGAATGTGACCGAAAAAACCTCTGCTGCAGCTTGTGTATCTTATCATCCCATACCCTTTGAAAAATCCATAAAAATGGTGTCTGTTTCTGCGGCCAAGGCACAGTATTACCATGCAAGTTACCATACCTTTATGCCGGGAACAAAAGTAGAGTCCTGGACGGGTAAAGAGGACCTTTCGGCGGTATATGCCCAGTGGAAGGCCAAGGGTAAAGATCCAAAACCCATGGTTGTTGCTGAAACCGTTAAGGAAACTGCAGATGTGCCTGCAAACCAGACGGTCACCCTTTTTAATAAGAAGGGTCCCGGGCAGTTGGTTTCTCTAAGGATACTTGTACCCGGGTTATGGCCTGATTTCAAATCAAATAATGCTCTGGATATTTATGCAAACGTGAAAATAAAGGTTTTTTATAACGGCAGTACTGAAGCGGGTGTCGATGCTACACTGGGTGATTTTTTCTTAATCGGGCGTTCCGCCCCATCTCTTAAACCCCAGAGTCAGATGCTTGGTATCGATTCTTCAGACTATTTCTACTGTTATTTTCCCATGCCTTATGAGACAAGCTGCCGGGTGGAGCTGGTTAGTGAACGCGCTTCGGTAACCGAGGGGGTTTCCTGGGAAATTAAACACACACCGTTTACCGCCTCATTTGACAATGTGGGATATTTCAAGACACGGGCCAATCATGAAAACCACGGTGCGGACGGGACGGATATACTGCTTATCGAAGAATCCGGTTCCGGTAAGCTGGTTGGGGTTGTAGAATCCCGGCAAACGAGTAACCTCCAGACGCTTGAGGGTGATGAAAGGATTTATGTGGATGGCAACCGATCTCCCGCCTGGTATGGTACCGGTACCGAAGACTTTTATCATGGCGCCTGGTATTTTGGCTGGATGTATAATAACTGGCAGCCGCTTGCCTTCACCCAGCCCATGCAGGGGGTACCGTCATACAGCTCCAAGCCTGAACGTATAACCATGTACCGTTTTATGACCCATGATGCCATAACATTCCGCACGGGCATATATGCCTCTATTGAGCATGGAGGAAGTAATGATATTGCTACTGAGGCCTGGACGGTTGTTTTCTATTATCACAAACCAGAACCATCCATGGTACTGACTGATTCGGTTAATGTGGGTGATAATGCCAGCGAAACATCTCATGCCTTTACGGTCGAAAACCTTGTGTCTTCAGACAATGTGAAATCAATTTTTGAGGGAGCCTTTGGCGGTGTGCAGATTTCCCATGCAGGTAAATACGGCAAGGGAAAAACATCCTTCAACACATCCATTCTTCCTTCTAATAACGGGGTCATTATCCGCCGTATGTATGATCAGAAGGAAGTACTGCAGCATGCGGAAGTTTCTGTGAACGGTGAAGGAGCCGGGACCTGGTACACGGCCGGCGGCAACGCTTATTTCCGCTGGCGGGAAGATGAGTTTATGATCCCTGCCTCCATAACCAGTGGGAAGAGTTCTTTGCAGATAGAAATTACCCATAAGGAAGGTACGCCGGACTGGAGTTCTTTCCGATACCAGGTATTCAGTCTTACGGATACCAGCAAAACGGTAGGTGTTGAAAAACAGCACACCGCCCAGACAATATCCTCCGCAGAAGCAGTAGCTGTTGCACTGTATTCTATTCAGGGTAAATTGCTGCACCGGACAGGTATTCAGCCGGGTAAAAGTGTGGAAAGCGTATTTGCCGGGTTCCGCAGTTCATTGCCCATGGGCGTGTATGTTGGCCGTGTCCTGGGTAAAAATCGCGTACTAGAAATGAGAAAAGTAAGCGTATTAAATTAGGGAGATGGAAGCTAGTGTTGTGGCTGGGGTTGTTTGAAATTTTATTGCATTCATTGTCATTGTCCGGCTCGACCGGACAATCCAGCGTACGAAGTACGCATAATAATGGCAATAAAGTTCCTGTTTTGCGTATTAATATACGCTGGATTCCCCTGTCAAGCAGGGGAATGACGGTCAAAAGCGTATTGTTTTTTTTTATAATAGGTTTAGTGCAGGTGTTTGCAGATCTGAATGCCGATTTGGAATCAATCTGGAAATCAGAATTCAGTGATATTGCCGGTAAAATCAGCAATCGTTCACTGCTGGCCAAATCAAGTGCACGAAATGAGTTGAATACGCCTGAAGAGGAAATGCTCGACAGGAATGCATTGATTTTAGAGACGGACAGAGGGTCGTTGGATGTGGCACTGCGCAGGATCCGGGCACTCCTGGACAGGTTAAAAACCGGACCTGCTGCCTCTGATGCACTGGTTTTTGAGAATCAGGTGGATTCTATTGTGCGTGCTGGCAGCGGTGGTCTGGCAAAGCTGAGTGCCGCAGCAGCACAGGATGAAGATGTATATTTATCCCTGAGAAAAATTGCGAGACAGGCTCTTTTTTCAGATCCGCTTGTTGACTTTGACGCCATCCTGTATACGGAACGACGGTGTTACCGCACCGGTGATTTCGGAGGGCAGCACCTGACCATGAATTATCTTGGGCATCTGCAGGCTTACGGTGGTGGTCTTTATGTGGTAAGCGGGTTCAAATCTGGGAACCCGGAAATACGTAATGTTACTGAAGGAGCGGTAATTACGAATGGAAAGTGGCAGGGCCAGAAACTTGAAGGCGGTGCATTTATGTCGCCGGAACTTTCGTTTGATGGAAAAGAAATCCTTTTTGCTTATGTAAAACCTTACTACAAGGACCACGCGGGAGAACGTTCCCAGGAGTACAACGAAGACAATAGTTTCCATCTGTTTAAAATAAATACAGACGGTACCCGTCTGGTCCAGCTCACCTGGGGGAACCAGAACGATTTTGACCCCTGTTATCTTCCTAACGGCAGAATTGTTTTTAACTCTACCCGTACCTCCGGTCGCGGGAATAATCCCGACTATCCCTTTATGTATTCACGGTGTTTTTATGCCCCGAGTCCTCCGCAGTTCACCATGCATTCCATGAAATTGGATGGCACAGATATCTATCCTATCAGTTTTCATGAGACTGATGAATTTCATCCCAGTCTTACTAATGACGGAATGCTGGTATATAGCCGCTGGGATTATGCAGATAAAGACGCAGGAGTGATGCAGCATCTCTGGACCTGTTATCCGGATGGCAGGGACCCCAGGGCACCCCACGGCAACTACCCTCTGCCGCACTCAACCATGGATGCAGCCGAGCCTTCCCAGGCCACCAAGCGCCCTTTTGCCGAATTTCATATCCGGGCCATTCCCAGAGGAGCTTTGTATCAGGGGTCGTCAAAATTTGTGGCTACTGCAGCGCCTCACCATGGCGAACCCTTCGGTGCAGTTGTACTTATTGATATATCTGTTCCGGACGACAATCTCATGTCGCAGGTGAAACGCATAACGGCGAACCCTTTTCCGGAAGCTGAGGTGGGACAGAGCGAGAGCTGGGAGTACGGCACGCCATTTCCCCTGAGTGAAGATTTATATCTTGTTGACTGGCGGGGCGGCCTGTATCTGCTCGACAAATCCGGCAATAAAGAACTCATCTGCAATGTGCAAAACAGCAAGCTGCGGATTATGGAACCCATTCCTTTAAAACCGCGTGTAATCCCTCTGGCCATCCCTACCCAAACTTATCAGGGTGAACGGGCTGCACCGGATGCCCCCAACGCCACGGTCAGTGTAATGAACGCCTATATAGCAGATAAACCCTGGCCTGAAGGAACGGTTTTAAAAGAGTTACGTATTGTTCAATTATTTATTAAACCTACTATGGATATGAATGACCCCAAGGTAGGTTATCATGGCCAAAGCATGGCCCGTATGGTACTGGGGACGGTGCCGGTTGAGGAAGACGGCAGTATATATTTTGAGGCACCGGTAAACAAAACTTTATCATTTCAGTTGCTTGATCAGAACGGTATCATGGTTAACGGTATGCGTACCGATACCTATGTGCATCAAGGTGAAAAAATGACCTGCGTGGGCTGTCATGAAAGTAAATGGGAGGCTATACCTGTTCTTCCTCAGCCCAAGGCCATGCGGCGTGCACCTTCAAAAATACAGCCTGAGGTCGGAGGAGTGGAGCCGATAAATTTTTACCGGTTGGTAAAGCCTGTTTTTGACCTGCACTGCACTCCCTGTCATATTGAAAAAAGAAAAGGTCCTGATATGAGTCATGCGAGCCTTAAACCCTACGCGGCTTTTTACAGCAGTGGTGAGCCAGGCTGGAGGAGTCTGCAGTTATTTCGTGTTGGAGGCTCGCGTACAGACCCCGGCAAAAGCGGCACCTATGGCGCACCGTTATACAAAGGGGGGTACCTCACCTCTTCCCATTATAATGTCAGTATAAGCGCTGAAGAATTGCGGCGGATCACAACCTGGCTGGATAATAATTCCAATGAGTTCGGAGCGTATACAAATGCCGAAGCACAGGCAAAAGGAGAATTAGTCTGGCCGGTATTTGATGTAGACCCGGAAAACCCGCTGGATATTGAGAGGCATACGGCTATATATGCTCAAGGAAAAAAAGAAATTGAATCTTTCTCTCTGATACAAAATAAGAGCAAAATTACCATACTGCTGCCGCAGGCAGGTTCCTGGGCAGTGAGGGTAGTCAGCCCTGATGGCCGCACCTGGTTTCGGATTGAAGATACTATGTCAAAACAAGAATTCAGTTTCTCAAAAGACGGGATACCACCTGGCTTATACTTCATACAAATAAGAGCAGGTAAAAAGAAAATGGGAAGACCGCTTTTTCTTTGGTAAAAGCTTGAGCTTAAAAATATTCAGCAAAGCGATAAAAGACTGAGATTAATTAAAACAAAATATCGGCTTTACAAAGCAAAGAGTATACAGTATATTGTATACAGAGACATAGAGTGTTTATCTGCGTGATTACAAATAAATAGGGTGATTTATAAAAAGTAAAGATGAATACGGAGGGTGTACCATGAACCATGCATTATATCAAGCTATGAGATTTATTGTGTTAATTCTATTAACCGGTTATATGAGCCCGGGGCAGGCTGCTGCTGAATTACTGGAAGAGGACTGGAAACAGCAATATGCAGATCTCAAAGGGAAGTTGTCCGGGCAAATGTCACTTGCCAAAACCGGCAATTCATCAACTATCCCCGCTTCCCAGGCCTACGATCCTCATGCACTTATACAGGATGATGATATTACACCTTTGGATGTAGCCCTGCGACGCACACGTGCTCTGCTTGAACATATCAAAACACTTCCTGGAGCTAAAAATCTTGGATCCCTGGAAAAAGAATTAGAAAAAATTGCGTCCCAACCTGTTATGCTTGCAAAAACAGCAAGTACCGGCGCTCAAGACAGTGCAGCTTTTATGGCATTGGCCAAGGTGACCCGGGCAGCTGCCCTTAGTAATCCTCTTTTGGATTTTGATGATCTCCTCTTTGTGGAATGGGCTAACCTGGAAAGCGATCCTGGGGTACGCTCCGCAGAAAGAAACGGTGACAGTGAGTATGACGGTTCCCATATGTGTGACCAGTATTACGGCCATAATGGCCATGCCAATGGCCGTTTATATATTTTAAAGGACTTTAAAACTGATAATCCGCAACTGAAAGACCTGGCGGACGGTTTGCGCGTGCCTTCCGGCTCTAACGAAGGGCAGCTGATGAATGAAGGCTGCTTTTTTACGCCCGACCTTTCCTGGGACGGTAAGACAGTCCTTTTTGCCTGGAGTTCGGGCAATGGCTGGAAGAAAAAATGGGTTAAGGAGAACCGCTATCACCTGTTCAAGATAAATATTGACGGAACCGGACTTACCCGCCTGACTGACGGCGATGACGATGATTTTGACCCGGTGTGGCTCCCTAACGGACGTGTGGTGTTTATCTCCACCAGGCGTGGCGGGCTGGGGCGCTGCCACGAACGCCGTGTGCCTTCTTACGTACTGCATTCCATGAAACCTGACGGTAGCGACATGTTTGCCATAGACTGGCATGAGACCAATGAATACCAGCCAAGCGTAAATAACGACGGCATGCTGGTCTATACCCGCTGGGACTATGTCGACCGGGAAGATTGCATAGCCCATCATATGTGGATATGCTACCCGGACGGCCGGGACCCCAGGGCTCCCCATGGAAACTATCCTCTGCCGCTTACTACTATGGAGGGCAGCAACTGGCCCAATGGAGAATATCAGCGGCCCTATGCTGAATATCATATCCGTGCTATCCCAAATTCCCATAAATATGTAGCCACCGCAGGCCCTCATCATGGCCAGAGCTTTGGTTCCCTGGTGATACTTGATACCCGCATAGAAGACGACAACCTCATGTCCCAGGTGAAACGGCTCACCCCGGACGCCGGGTTCCCGGAATCGGAGAACGATCCGCGCAATGGCAAATTCTGGATATACGGAACGGCCTGGCCCCTGAGTGAAGATTATTTCATAGTCAACTACAAAAACGGCATTTATCTCCTCGACCGTTTCGGCAACCGGACCCTCATCCATGCCGGCACCCGGGCTGCGTACTTCCGGCCTATGGATGTTTTCCCAGTCAGGTCCCGTCCACTTCCGCCTGTTATCCCCACCCAGACCTGGCAGGGCGAAAGGATGAAAGAAAACGTGCATAACGCCAGTATTTACGTAAATAATGTTTATGTAACCGATGAATTCGGGAAGTTACCGGCGGAGTACGGGCCGGAACCCGGCAAGAAAAAAATAAAGTGGATGAGAATAGTCCAGGTCTTTCCTAAAATGACAAACGTAAAAAACTTTCCAAATATAGCGCCCCATGCCAGTGAGTCGCTTGCCCGCATACCTCTGGGCGTATGCCCGGTTGAGGACGACGGCAGCGTATACTGTGAAGCCCCGGTAGAAAAGGAAATTTATTTTCAGCTTCTGGATGAGGACGGCCTGGCCGTGCAGTCCATGCGCTCCGGCACCTATGTGCATCCCGGAGAGCAGCTCTCCTGTGTTGGCTGCCATGAAAGTAAATGGGAATCACCCCCTATTACACCGAACCCCATAGCTAAAAGGGCCGGTGCCCCTCCGGCAGTTTTGGAAACCGAAGTAGACCCGGAACATATTTGGCCGTTTAATTATTACCGTACTGTTAAGCCGGTGTTTGACGATAAATGCCTTCCTTGCCACCGGGAAAAAGGACGAGGCCCGGATATGAGTTATCGGAGTATTCAAAACAGCCTGTTTGGGTTTACCGGTGACCGCTTCAGCAGTTATTCTGTGGCAAAATGGGGTGGTTCACGAACCGTACCGGGCAAGTTCGGGGCCATGTATGCAGATTTGACTAAATATCTTTCAGAGGAACATTATAATCCCGGCCTCAGTCAGGAAGAAATGCGCCGCATAACCTTATGGCTGGATCTGCAGTCCAATGAACTCAGCGCCTACTACGATGTTGAGAAACAGGTAAAGGGAGAAAAGGTTTGGCCGGCTTTGGATATTGATACCCTGAATGTACAGGGTGTGGAGCGGCGTGTGGTATCTATAGAAGAACCGGGAACTGAAACCAAAATGGTGCCGGCTGTAAAAACCAGGCTTATCCGGGACCGCCTGGTCATCCATTTCCCTAAAAATGATACCTATAGGGTGACAATGTATTCCACTTCCGGTAAAAGAGTAAATCAGTTTGTCACTCCAATTACCACTGTTTTCGGTTTTTCTACGGCTTCATTAACCCGCGGCCTGTATTTTCTCGCAATTGAATCCGATGATATGCATAATTGGGTTAAAATCTGCCTCTAAGCAGTGGGTGCGTTACGGGCTGCTGCAACGGGTACCTATTCCATTAGAGTTTCCGGCATATCACCATACCGGGCTGCTAAAGAGATTAAGAGTATAATTGTGGAAGCCGGCAAAGAAACTGCTGGTGTTGTTATCACTGCTGAAGCCCCTCTTGCTGCCGGCATTAAAGGGAATGTAGGCTTACCTGATGGTCAAACCGAGGACTATCGCCTGATGATAACCGGGACCGTTAATCTTCCTGTCGGGCAGCAAGGGTCCTATGAACTTAAATTGGTTGATATACATCATTGGTTACCCTTGACTCCGTTACCGGAGAATTCAGTGTATCCGGGCCCCATACTTTGTTTGCGTTGAGGCTTGCTGTTCCCTCAGACACGGTGTATCTCGATAGTGTTATTGTTGAACCCCGGCAGGAGACCGCCGGAATCGACCTGCGGTTTAAACTTAAGGCACTCCTGGTGGATGGTATTATGACGGTGTTAAGCGGTACATTAGAAGAAAATGGCAATTATTATTACCCGGCGGAATGGGTTGTGGATTACGGTCAGGGCCGGGTTTTTAATGCGGCATATGGCAATATTAGTATTAGATCTGATAATACTTCCATGAGATGCGCGGGAATGCAGACTATGCTTATACGGGGAGCTGAATGGGCAGCAACGGGTATTGTTAGTTATGATATTCCACAGAACTTCCCTACGAGCAGCAGTGTTAGTGAGAATGATAATATATCGGTTGG